>NZ_JAESIH010000044.1:0-114395 GCF_016756745.1 Aminivibrio sp. | reverse complement strand
AGCATCCCGAGGGCAGCGAGGGGAGGATCTCGGGGTTGATTCTTCGTCCCTCAAGACCGAGATTCTTCGGGCTTCGCCCTCAGAATGACAACAAGGGCGAGATCCTTCGGCCAAGAAAGCCGGCCTCAGGATGACACCCCCTCTGTCGTCCTGAGCGAAGCGATCGCGAAGCATCCCGAGGGCAGCGAGGGGAGGATCTCGGGGTTGATTCTTCGTCCCTCAAGACCGAGATTCTTCGGGCTTCGCCCTCAGAATGACAACAAGGGCGAGATCCTTCGGCCAAGAAAGCCGGCCTCAGGATGACAGAACAGACGTCATCCCGAGCACAGCGATCGGGCGGTGGAACAGCCCTCAGGATGACAAAAAAAGCGAAGCCCAGGGATGACGAGCAAAGAAAATCAGTTTTCTCGAGGAGGTTTCTCATGGTTCCTCCGGTTCTGTACTGGAAAAACAATCGGCTTTATATTCTCGACCAGCGGGCGCTTCCCGGTGCGGTTATGTTTCTGGAATGTACGGCCGCAGAGGATGTGGCCGTGGCCATTGAAACCATGGCCGTCCGGGGGGCGCCTGCCATCGGCATAGCCGCCGCTTTCGGCGTGGCCATGGCGTCCAGGGACGGTCGGTCGGCAGCCCGGGATGCGTCCCTGCGCCTTGTACGGACCCGTCCCACGGCGGTGAACCTTTCCCGGGCTCTCCGCCGGATGGAGAAAATGATGGCCTCCCTTCCCGATGACGGCCTTTTTGAAGGTCTTCTCGCCGAGGCGGGGATGATCCTCGCCGACGACCTGGAATGCAACCGGGCCATGGGCAGGGCGGGGGCCGAACTGCTGCCGCCGGCGTGCACGGTGATAACCCACTGCAACGCCGGGGCACTGGCCACGGGCGGCCACGGCACGGCCCTGGGAGTCATCCGGTCCGCCCGGGAGGAGGGGAAGGACGTAAGGGTCTTTTCCTGCGAGACCCGACCCGTGCTGCAGGGAGCCCGCCTTACGGTGTGGGAGCTTCTCGAGGACGGTTTTGACGTGACCCTTATCTGCGACAATATGGCCGGAAGCCTGATGAAGAAGGGCGGGATCGACGCCGTGATCGTCGGGGCCGACAGGATCGCCGGCAACGGCGACACGGCGAATAAGATCGGCACCTATCCCCTGGCGGTACTTGCCCGCCATCACGGTATTCCATTTTACGTGGCGGCGCCGCTGACCACCATAGATCCCGGCTTGCCTTCTGGACGGGAGATCCCCATCGAGGAGCGGAAGGCCGAGGAAGTGAAGCGTCTTCCGGGAGGCGGTATGCTTCCCGACGACTATACGGTGTGGAACCCGGCCTTCGACGTGACGGACGGGGATCTCATCTCCGCCATCATTACCGAGAAGGGCGTGCTCAGGCCCCCCTACGGCCCGGCCATATCGGCTCTTTTCCCCAAGGAGGACTAAATCATGGAGTATAAGATCGCGGACCGGGCTCTTGCCCCTTCCGGTGAAAAGAAAATACGGTGGGCGAAGCAGTATATGCCTGTCCTGCGCCTGCTGGAGGAGAAATACCGAAAGGATAGGCCCCTCGCCGGAACGGTGATCTCCGCGTGCCTCCACCTGGAGGCGAAGACGGCCTGCCTGCTGATCCTGCTGAAGGATCTCGGCGCGAAGGTGACCGCCGCCGGGAGCAATCCCCTTTCAACCCAGGACGACATCTGCGCCGCCCTTGTGGAAAACGGCGTGTCCGTCTTCAGCCGCCACGGGATGACCACGGAGGAATATTTCTCTAACGTCCGCTCCGCCCTCTCCGTGAAGCCGAGCATTATCGTGGACGACGGGGCCGACCTGGCAGCCATGGTGCACAGCGAGATGCGGGGCCTGCTTCCGGGGATCCGGGGCGGCTCCGAGGAGACCACCTCCGGGGTAAAGCGCCTGAAGTCCATGGCCAACGAGGGGGTACTTGCCTTCCCCATGATTTCGGTGAACGACGCCCACAGCAAGTATCTCTTCGACAACCGGTACGGCACGGGGCAGTCGGTGATGGACGGTCTCCTCCGCACCACGAACATGCTGATTGCAGGGAAGAACGTGGTGATCGCCGGGTACGGCTGGTGCGGCAGGGGCGTGGCCATGCGGGCCTCCGCCATGGGCGCACGGGTAATCGTGACGGAGATCGACCCTCACCGGGCCTTCGAGGCCATCATGGACGGCTACGAAGTGGCCTCCATGGATGACGCCGCTTCCCGGGGGGACATCTTCCTGACCCTCACGGGAAACACGAAGGTCATCCGGCGGGAGCATTTCGAGAAAATGAAGGACGGGGTGCTCCTCGGCAATGCGGGGCACTTCGACGTTGAGATCTGCAAACCCGAACTCCGGGAATTGTCGTCCTCCGTGGAGCAGACCCGTCCCGGCGTTGAGACCTACACCCTGGAGGACGGCAGGCGCATTCACCTTCTCGGGGAGGGGCGGCTGGTGAACCTGGCCTGTGCCGACGGGCATCCTATCGAGATCATGGACCTGAGTTTCGCCCTGCAGCTCGAGTCCGCCGTTTTCCTCGCGAAGAACACCCTGAAGCCGGGGCTCTACGATGTGCCCGAGGTTATAGACAGGGCCGTCATGGAGGCAAAGCTTGCCTCGCTGAACATCCGGCTGGACAGGATGACCCCGGAACAGGTTGAGTACATGAAGAGCTGGGTGGAATGACATGGCTCTATTGCTGAAAAACTTTCTGCTTTGCGACGGAGGGATGGAAACGGCCCGGTACGGTTCGCTTATGGTGGAGGGCGGAAAGATCGCCGCTATTGGAGCGCCGGACTGGAATCCGCCCGCTGCCGAAACGGTGGACGGCGGCGGGAAGGCTGCCCTCCTTCCGGGCTTCGTGAACGCCCACACCCATGCCGCCATGAGCCTGCTGCGGGGGATCGGTGAAGAGGCCCCCCTCATGGAGTGGCTGAAGGAGAAAATCTGGCCTGCCGAGGCGAAACTGAGGGAAGAGCATGTCTACTGGGGAACCATGCTCGCTCTGCTCGAGATGGCGGCAAACGGCATAACGGCCTTCGGCGACATGTATTTCTTCATGGATTCCGTGGTGGAGGCGTCGCTGGAGATGGGCATGAAGTGCACCGCCGGACGGGGTATTGTGGGACCGGAGCAGGTGAAGCTGGAGGAAGGTCTGCGGCTTGCCGAAGCGTGGAAGGGCAGGGAGGAGTTCGTCACTGTACAGCTCGCTCCCCACGCGCCCTACACGGTGCCCATGCATTTTCTGAAGGAGATAGTGGCGGCGGCGAAGGACCGGAACCTTGGGATCCACTTCCATTTCCTGGAGGCGGAGTGGGAGACCGGCTACCTGAGAGACGAGATGAAAATGAGCCCGGCAGAGTATCTCAGGGAGGCGGGCCTGCCGGAGGTCCGGCAGGCGGTGCTGGCCCACTGCGTGTGGCTCGACCCCGCCGTTTTGGACGAGGTGGATTTTTCCAGGATGACCATCGTCCATAATCCGAACAGCAACCAGAAACTGGGCAGCGGCATGATGAACCTTCCGGGCATGATGGAAAAGACGCGGAAAATCGCCCTTGGCACCGACGGCGCGGCCAGCAACAACCGCCTCGACGTGTGGGGGGAGATGCGGTCCGCTGCGCTTGTATCCAAGGGGATTGCGAAGGACCCCACCGTCATTCCCGCCAGGGATGTGCTGCGCATGGCCACCTTCGAGGGGGCGGAAGCCCTTGGCTTTGAAAAGAAGGGCATGATCCGGGAGGGCTGGGCCGCCGACTTCGTGATGGTGGACCTGGACAGGCCCGAGTACGTGGGGATCGACGGGGAAAACGCGTCCCATTTTTTTGTGTACGCCGGAAGCTCCGCCGATGTGACGGGAACCATGGTCGCCGGGAAATGGCTGTACCGGGACGGAAGGTTTCCCGGGACGGACGCGGAGAAAATCCTCGCCAAGGCGAAGGAAATGCGGGATAATCTACTGAAGGGGTAGAAGCTGGTCGTTTGTCATTCCGAGGAGTGCAGCGAGGAGGAATACTGATTTGTCTTTGAATGCGAACCCCGAGATCCTTCTCTCGCTGGGCTCGGGATGCTTCGCGATCGCTTCGCTCAGGATGACACGTGCGGTTTGTCATTCTGAGGGCGAAGCCCGAAGAATCTTGGTCTTGCACCTAAGGGACGAAAGACCAAGAGCGAGATCCTTCGCTTCGCTCAGGATGACAAGAACCAGATTCTTCTCATTTCGTTGGGCTCGGGATGCTTCGCGATCGCTTCGCTCAGGATGACACGTGCGGTTTGTCATTCTGAGGGCGAAGCCCGAAGAATCTCGGTCTTGAGGGACGAAGAATCAACCCCGAGATCCTCCCCTTCGCTCAGGACGACAGAGGGGGTGTCATCCTGAGGCCGGCTTTTTGGCCGAAGGATCTCGCCCTTACCCCTAAGGGACGAAAGACCAAGAGCGAGATCCTCCCCTCGCTGGGCTCGGGATGCTTCGCGATCGCTTCGCTCAGGATGACACGTGCGGTTTGTCATTCTGAGGGCGAAGCCCGAAGAATCTCGGTCTTGCACCTAAGGGACGAAAGACCAAGAGCGAGATCCTTCGTCGCTGGGCTCCTCAGGATGACAAGAACCAGATTCTTCTCATTTCGTTGGGCTCGGGATGCTGCGCGATCGCTTCGCTCAGGACGACAGAGGGGGTGTCATCCTGAGGCCGGCTTTTTGGCCGAAGGATCTCGCCCTTACCCCTAAGGGACGAAAGACCAAGAGCGAGATCCTTCCCTCGCTGTGCTCGGGATGCTGCGCGATCGCTTCGCTCAGGACGACAGAGGGGGTGTCATCCTGAGGCCGGCTTTTTGGCCGAAGGATCTCGCCCTTACCCCTAAGGGACGAAAGACCAAGAGCGAGATCCTTCGCTTCGCTCAGGATGACAAAAAAAGGCCCTCAGGATGAAAAAAAGGTCCTCGAAATGACAAAAAGGGCGGAGCGTCAGCAGAATAGCATGTGGTTTTATCTTTACAGTCCTAGAAAGCATTCAGGGAGGAAGAATATTCATGCAGTGGAGATCAGGCAAGGAAATACGTTCACTATTCATTGATTTCTGGGTGTCAAAAGGAAGCAGGCATTTCCCGAGTTTTTCGCTCATTCCCGACGATCCTTCCCTGCTGTTCACCATTGCGGGAATGGTGCCCTTCAAGCCCTACTACCTCGGCATCCGGAAGCCCGAGGCGCCTCGGGCGGTGACCTCCCAGAAGTGTGTCCGGACCAACGACATCGACAACGTGGGCCGCACAGCCCGGCACCACACTTTTTTCGAGATGCTGGGGAACTTCGCCTGGGGGGACTATTTCAAGAAAGAGTCCATCACCTGGGGGTGGGAATTCCTGACCGAAGTGATCGGTCTCGAGCCGGACCGCATGTCGGTGACCATCTACGAGGACGACGACGAGGCCTACGACGCATGGCACAAGCTCGTTGGCATTCCGGACGCGCGCATCTTCAGATTCGGGAAGGACGATAATTTCTGGTTCATGGGGAACCAGGGCCCGTGCGGACCCTGTTCCGAGATTATGTACGACCAGGGTCCGGAGTTCTCCTGCGGCAGGCCGGAATGCGCTGTGGGGTGCGACTGCGACCGGTACCTGGAGATCTGGAACCACGTGTTCACCCAGTTTGACCTTCAGAAGGACGGAACCCTGGTGCCCCTGCCGAAGAAGAATATCGACACGGGGATGGGACTCGAGCGGCTGACGTCCATCGTCCAGCGGGTGCGGACCGACTTCGAGACGGACCTGTTCATGCCCATGATCGAGCGAGCCTGCGCCATGGGAGGCATCCACTACGGCTACAGCCCCAAGACCGATCTGGCGGTGCGGGTGATAGCCGACCATGTGCGCTCGGTGGCCTTCATGATCGCCGACGGCATTCTGCCCTCCAACGACGGCAGGGGGTACGTGCTCCGGAGGCTGTTGCGGCGGGCTGCCAGGTTCGGCCGTCTTCTCGGCGTGGACCGCCCCTTCCTGCTTGAATTTCTTCCCGACGTGATCGGTTTGATGGGGGACCCCTACCGGGAACTCATAGATAATCGGCTGACCGTGGAGCAGATCATCGACGTGGAGGAGAAGCGTTTCTGCCGTACTCTGGAGCAGGGAACGGAGCTGCTTGACGGCGAAGTGGCCAGGCTGAGGGGTGCCGGGCGGACCGAGCTTCCCGGCGATGTGGCCTTTGTGCTCTACGATACCTACGGCTTCCCCCTGGAGCTGACCATGGAGATTGCCGACGAGAACGGATTTACCGTAGACAGGGCCGGCTTCGACAGGGAGATGGCGGCTCAGCGGGAGCGCGCCCGGGCTTCGAGCAAGCAGAAGCGGAGCGCTCTGGCGGGCGACGTGTACAGCGAGTTGAACGAACGTCTTGGAGATACGCCTTTCACGGGGTACGAGGTTTCTGAATCGGAGAACTCCGTAGCCGCCATTGTCGTGGACGGGGAGGAAACGGAGTCCCTGGAAGAAGGAATGGAGGGGGAGATCATCCTCGACACCACGCCCTTCTACGGCGAAAAGGGCGGGCAGGTTGGCGACACCGGTACTATAGCGTCCACGGGCGGCAAGGCTGAAGTGACCGACACGGTGATCCGCTGCAGGGGGCTCGTGGTCCACAAGGTGAAGGTTCTCTCCGGAAGCCTGGCGGTGGGCGACGCGGTGCGGTCATGCGTAAACGACGAACGGCGCCGTGCCGTCCGGAGGAACCACACGGCCACGCATCTGCTTCACGAGGCCCTGGGCCGCGTGCTGGGAGGTCATGTGAGGCAGTCGGGTTCCCTTGTGGGGGAGAGCAGCCTGCGGTTTGACTTCACCCACTTCGAGGCCATGAGCAGAGAACAGCTTCTTGCCGTCGAGATGGAGGTGAACGCCCGCATCCTCGAGAATAGGGAGCTCACCGTGGAAGAGAGCGACATGGAGCATGCCAGGGAAATGGGGGCGAAGGCGCTTTTCGAGGAAAAGTACGGCGACGTGGTGCGGGTGGTCCGGATTCCGGGTTTCTCGGCAGAGCTGTGCGGCGGCCTGCACGTTGCGTCCACAGGGGAGATCGGGTGCTTCAAGATCCTCCGCGAGGAGGGCATCGGCTCCGGGACGCGCAGGATAACCGCCGTCACGGGACTGGCTGCCGTCCGGCTCTTCCAGAAGCTGTGGCGGTACGTGAATGACCTCGGCGCTATGCTCGCGGTGGACGAAAACGCCGTGCTCGAGAAGGTGGAGCAGCTTCAGGCCGAAGTGAAGGCCCTGAGAAGAAAGCGTGACGAGGAGAAGATGAATGCCCTGAGCGCACGGCTTCAGGAATCGCTCCACTGGTTCGCCCTTCCGGAGGGAGTTCAGGGTGTGTACGGCAGCTTCGGGGCCGTCGGCGCCGATGCGCTCCGGGAGATAGGCGACAGGCTGAAGAACGGGAAGAGGGAAGATGCCCTCGTGATTCTGCTGGCGTCGGTGGACGGCGACAACGTCCAGGTTGTCGCCATGGCGGACGACGAGGCGGTGGAAAAGGGAGTGTCCGCGGGAAAGATCGTCAGGGAAGCTTCGAAAATGCTCGGCGGCGGCGGCGGCGGACGGCCGAATCTCGCCCAGGGCGGCGGAAAGGACTCGGCTGCCCTGCCGAAGGTGTTCGAATCCTTCCAGGGATGGGTGGAGGGACAGATCCGAAGCTGATGAGACGAATTCTTGCCCTCGATATCGGAACCGTGAGAATCGGCGTGGCGGTCAGCGATCCCCTGGGGATGTTCGCCCAGGGGATCGCCGTTCTGCCTGCGGAAGGAGCCTGGCTCGAAGAACTCGACGCCCTGGTGGCCCGGTACGACCCCGAAACGCTGCTGCTCGGCATCCCCGTCAGGACGAACGGGACCCGGGGGCCGGAGGCCCTGAAAATAGAGGAGTGCGCCGAAATGCTCGGGAAGAGGTACCCGGACCTGAAGGTAATGCTCCACGATGAGCGCTTCTCCACGTCGATTGCCCTGCAGGCCCTCCTGGAAGGGGATGTGTCCCGCAAAGACCGGAAGGGAAAGGTGGACAAGGTGGCTGCGGCCCTTATTCTTCAGAGTTGGCTCGACCGCCGGTGCGGAGGTGTTTCATGACCCGGCTCCCCCCGGGGGTGAAGATGACCCCCATGCTTTCCCAGTACACCGAATGGAAAGCTCTCTACCCCGACTGCATCCTTTTTTTCCGCATGGGCGACTTTTACGAGATGTTCTTCGACGACGCCCGGAAGGCATCGGAGATACTGGACATCACCCTGACCGCCAGGGACGCCTCGAAAAGCATTCCCATGGCGGGGGTGCCGTGGCACGCGGTGAACGCCTACCTCGGACGGCTCGTCCGGGCGGGGTGCAAGGTGGCCATCTGCGAGCAGATCGGTGAGCCGGACGGCAAGACGCTGGTGGACCGACAGGTGGTCCGTATCGTTACTCCGGGGACCTTCGTGCCCGAGGATGCGGGGACGGGAGGACGGCTGGCGGCCGTAGCCCAGGCGGGCAAGGACATCGCCGCCGCCCTGCTTTCGGCGGAGACGGGGCGCCTGGAGGCCGGGATCTTTCCCCCGGGCGAGGCGGCGTCCCTGGTGGCGTCCTTCGCCCCCGGAGAGCTGCTTTTTCCGGAAAATTTCCGCATTTCCCGAAGTCTTCCCATGCTCTCCGGCTTTTTCCCCATCTCCCGTCCCGAGGAATTCTTCAGCCCCGTGTCCGGCACCCGGTGGCTGGCGGAGCAGTGGGGCGTGGCTTCCCTGGCCTCCTTCGGCGTGGAGGACAACAGCCCTTCGGCGGGGTGCGCCGCGGCGGCCCTGAAGTATTTTTCCGAGACCCAGTTCGGCGCGGTGAACCACGTGCGGCGGATCTACCCCCTGAAGCCGAAGGAGTATCTTCACCTGGACGTGACCACCCAGAGGAACCTGGAACTGCTTGACGAAGGCGGTCCTTCCCTGTGGGGCACCCTGAACCGGTGCCGGTCGCCCATGGGGCGGCGGACTCTCCGGGAGTGGATTCTCCGCCCCCTGCTGGACGAGGCGGCCGTAAGAAAGCGGCAGGACGGGGTGGAATACCTTCTTGCCGGTCCCGGAGAACGTCGGCGTCTGAGGGATCTGCTCTCGGAGTGCCGGGACGTGGAGCGTGCCACATCACGGCTGAGCATGGGCACCGGCAACCCCCGGGATCTCGGGGCCGTCCGGGACACCCTGCGGCTGCTCCCCTCCCTTCTTCCCCTGTGCTCGGGCCCCCTGGAGGAATGGACTGCCGGGCTTCCCGATTTTTCGGGCCTCGCCGCGGAACTGTGCTCCGCCCTGGAGGAGGACCTTCCCAGGGTCCGGGCAAACGGCGGCATCATCCGCACCGGCTACGACCGGGAGCTGGACGAATGGCGGGATGCCGGTTCCGGCGCATCGGCCTGGATGGACGCCTACCTGGAGAAAATCCGGACCGAAACGGGGATATCCAAGATCAAGGCGGGGTACAATAAGGTCTTCGGCTACTATCTCGAGGTGAGCAAGGGCTCCCTGGGCTCGGTGCCTGATTTCTTCATCAGGAAGCAGACTCTGGTGAACGCCGAGCGGTTCATCACGGAGGAGATGAAGGTCTTCGAGGAGAAGATGGAGTCCGCCTCCGCCGAAATTTCCCGGAGGGAGGGTGAGCTCTACGACCGGCTCGTCGGGGAAACGCTGGACCGGGTGGAGGACCTTCAGGCCCTCGGTGAGGCCCTCGCGGTCCTTGACGTGCTGGCCTCCCTTGCGGAGACGGCCCGGGAGAAGGGGTACGTCCGCCCCGTCGTGAATTCCGGGTTTGACCTCGTGGTGAAGAACGGCCGCCATCCCGTGGTGGAGGATGTGCTCACCGACTCTCCCTTCGTTCCCAATTCCCTGAAACTGGAAGGGGAGGGGAAGCGGATCGCCCTGATCACGGGGCCGAACATGGCGGGGAAGTCCACTTACCTGCGGAGCGCCGCGCTGCTGGTGATCATGGCCCAGATGGGGAGCTTCGTTCCGGCCGAGGCTGCGGAGATCGGGCTGTGCGACCGCATCTTCACGCGGATCGGGGCCCGGGACGACCTCGCCCGGGGCAGCAGCACCTTCATGGTGGAAATGGTGGAGACGGCCAACATCCTCCACAACGTCACGGACCGGAGCCTGGTGATCCTGGACGAAGTGGGGCGGGGGACCTCTACCTACGACGGCATGAGCATCGCCTGGGCCGTGCTGGAATACCTGGCCGACGGGTGCGGCGCCTCTCCGAAAGTGCTCTTCGCCACCCATTACCACGAGCTGACCTGCCTCGAGGAGCGGTTCCCCTGCATGGAGAACCTGAGCATGGCGGTGAAGGAGAGCGAGGGGGGCGTTTTCTTCCTTCACCAGGTGGTGAAGGGGAGCGCCGACCGGTCCTACGGCATCGAGGTGGCCCGTCTCGCCGGTCTGCCCCGTCCCGTGCTGCGGAGGGCCTTCGACCTTCTGCAGCGGTTCGAGAAGGAAGAACGAACGTTGAATTTCCCGAAGAAGAAGCGGGAAGTTTCGGGAGCCCGACAGATGAACCTGTTCGAGGCGGAGCGGCACAGCATCGTGGAGGAACTGGCGGCCATCGATCCCGACGGGCTGACGCCCTTCCGGGCCCTGGAGCTGTTGTACAAGCTGAGCGAGAAGAGCAGGGAGGTGCTTCGTCCTGAAAATCACTCTTCTTCCTGAGGATGTTTTCTCCCGCATCGCGGCGGGAGAGGTGGTGGAGCGCCCCGCGTCCGTGGTCAAGGAGGCGGTGGAGAACTCCCTCGACGCCGGCGCGACGGAAGTGAAGGTCTCTCTCTTCGAGGGAGGGAAGGTCCGCATCGTGGTGGAGGACAACGGCGAGGGTATCGCCTTTGACGAGCTTCCCCTCGCAGCGGCCCGGCACGCCACCAGCAAGATACGCACCGTGGAGGAGCTGGAGCGCATACGGACCCTCGGCTTCCGGGGAGAGGCCCTGGCCAGCATTTCCGCCGTGAGCAGGTTTGAAGTCCGGTCCCGGCGGGAGGACGACGAGACGGGAGGCCTCCTCCGCATCGAAGGGGGACGGCAGGTGATGCACACCCCCGTTTCATGCCGCAGGGGGACGCGGATCTCGGTGGAGGACCTTTTCTATACCCTTCCGGCGCGAAGAAAATTCCTGAAGTCGGCGTCCTCGGAGGAACGAAGGGTGTCGTCCCTCCTCCGGGATTTCGCCGTGGCCTACCCGTCGGTGGCTTTTTCCGAGAGCAGGGACGGGAAGGCGGGGTTTTCCTCCTCCGGCGACGGCGACCGGGAGCGGCTGCTCAGGGATCTCTGGGGTGACGCCGGTGAGCTTCGTCACTGCGAGACCGCGGCGTCCCATCTCAACCTGGAGTGCTGGTGGGCCCCCTTTCCGGGCAAGACCAGGAGCATCGTCACGTCTTTCGTCAACGGCCGGGCGGTGACCGACCCGCTGATACGGAGCGCCGCCGGGTCCTTGTGCAGGGCCTATGCCGGGAACTGGGTGTTTCTCTTCTCCCTTGACCCGGAGCTGCTTGACGCCAATATCCACCCCGCCAAGGCGGAGGTGCGGTTCCGCTTTCCGGGAGAGGTGTTCGACACCATCCAGCAGGCAGTGCTCAGGCTTTCCGGCCGGGTTCCTTCCATTCCCGGGGCAGCGGTTCCCTCCTTTTCTCCTTCCCCGGGCCGCTCCTTTTCAGACGCTCCCGGGGCCGGTACCGGACGGGGGGGAGGCTGGTCCTTCCGGGATGAAGGTTTTTCTTCGGAGGGGGGTAACCTCTTCGCCCGGGTGGCATCGGACCTGTCCCCCGGAGCGGGGACTGTTCTCGAAGAGGTCCCTGCCGGGGCGGAAGAGCAGGGAAGACATTTCCGCTATCTCGGCCAAATCGCCTCGGGGTACCTGGTGTTCGAGACGGAGGAGGGCCTTGCCGTGATGGACCCCCACGCCGCCCACGAGCGGATCGGCTACGAACGGGCCGGAAGGTTGTCGGCGGAGTCGGTGACGGTGCAGAAGTGTGCCCTTCCCCTGCCCGTGGCGCCCTCTCTGTCCGTGTCGGTGCGGGAACACCGGGACGGGCTGGAGGCTGTCGGCTTTGCGTTCGGTGAACAGGACGGGCAGATTTCCCTGACCGCTTACCCGTCCCTGCCCGGCGGCATGGCGGAAGATCCCCTGCGCCTTCTGCGCTCCGTGCTGCTTGAATGGACGGAGGACCGGAAGGCCGCCCTTGGGGAGATCCTGTGGAAGAAATTGGCCACCATCGCCTGCGGCCTGTCGGTGAAGCTGGGAGACCGGATCACGGCGTCGGAGGCCCTCGCCCTGTGGAGGAACCTCCTGGAATGCGAGTCTCCGTGGAACTGCCCCCACGGGCGCCCCACGGTGCTCTCCCTCACGGCGAAAAAGCTGGAATCATACTTCGGAAGGGAATAGACGACCATGAACGAACGAAACCCCTTTCCCGTGGCGGCCATAGTGGGCCCTACGGCGGTGGGCAAAACGGCCCTCAGCCTGCTCCTGGCCGAACGGCTGAGGGCGGAGATCATCTCGGTGGACTCCCGGCAGGTGTACCGCTTCCTCGACGTCGGGGCGGACAAGATTTCACCGGAGATCCGGAAGAAAATCATCCACCACATGATCGATGTAGTTGACCCGGATGAGGTGTTCTCCGCTGCCGATTTCGTGGCCCGCAGCCGCGACGCGGTAAGGCGGATACGGGGACGGGGCAGGATTCCCCTGTTCGTGGGGGGGACGCCTTTCTATTACGAGGCCCTTTTCTCCGGCCTTCTTTCCGACAGCGCCCCGAAGAACGAGGGACTCCGCCGGGAGTTCGAGGAGTTCGCGGAAAGAGAAGGAAGCCGGGCCCTTCACGACAGGCTCGCCCTCGTGGACCCGGAGACGGCGGGGAGGCTTCACGTCAACGACGTCCGCCGGGTGGTCCGGGCGCTGGAGATAAGTACCCTCACCGCCACCCCTGCCTCGGAGTGGTTCCGGAAGACGGAAAAGATGCCCGGCCGGGGCGAGTTCGACGTGCTTTACATCGGCCTGAACCGGGACAGGAAACTCCTTTTCGAATCCATAGAAAAAAGGGTGGGGGAGCAGTTCGCCGGGGGATTCGTGGAGGAAGTGGAGTGGCTTCTCGAGAGGGGCTACGACGAACGTTTCCCCTCCATGCAGGGTTTCGGCTACAAGGATATCGTGGACTATTTCCGTGGCCGGTGTTCCCTCGAAGAGGCCGCGCAGCGGGACATTCGCCGGACGAAGGCCTTTTCCCGGCGGCAAATGACATGGTTCAGCAAATTTTCTCCCATAGTATGGTATGATATCAAGGATAGCTTGATGCCGGACTTGTCTGAGCGGATAGAAAAGGAGGTCCGGGCGCATCTTGGAAAGGGAACAGGGGAAAATCATCGTTGAGATCGCTTCTCCCACGGGGTTCTGTTTTGGGGTGAAACGGGCCATCGAAAGCCTGGAGCACTGCATCGACGAGTGCGTCTCCGCGGGAGAGGGGAACGGGAAAGTCTACTCCATAGGAATGCCCATCCACAATCCCCAGGAAGTCGAGCGGCTGTGCAGGAAAGGGCTCGTGGTGACCGAGAGCATCGAGGATGTGCCTGAAGGGGCCAGGGTGTTCATCCGGGCCCACGGCGTGTCTCCTGGTGTGAAGAAAAAGCTGCTGGAGCGATGCGGTGACCGGGTTACCGACGCTACGTGCCCCTTCGTGAAAAACGCCCAGGAGAAGGCCGCCCTCCTTTCCGGAGAAGGATATTATCTTCTCGTTCTCGGCGATCCCGATCATCCGGAGGTGCAGGCCATCGTGGGGTGCGCTTCGGGCGATGTTTCTGTCGCGTCCACGCTTTCCGATGTGCGGAGGGTTGGCAAAAAGGACAAGTTGGGGGTAATATCACAGACGACGCAAAAAACGGAGTTCTTCGGCGCGGCGGCGGATGTCCTCACCCGGAAGGCGGGAGAGCTTCGGGTTTTCAACACCATTTGCGGCGCCACGACCCGCCGGCAGGACGCGGTGAGAAAGATCACCGGTACCGTGGACGGCCTTGTCGTCGTGGGAGGCAGGAACAGCGCCAATACGGCGAAGCTCGTTGAAATAGCCCGTTCCCGCGGATGCGACGTTCTCTGGATAGAGCACGCGGGAGAAATCGACGGGATGTGGTTCGCCGGAAAGGCGCGAATAGGAATTGCGGCCGGTGCGAGTACTCCGGACTGGCTAATAGAAGAACTGAAAATCGCAATAGAGACATCGCAGGTGTCAAGGGGGATGGAAGGTTATGACGGAAGAAATGATGATTGAAGGACTCAGCGGCGAGTCCGGAGAAACGACGGAAATGGAAAGCATGGAGAGCATTCTGGAGCAGTACGGCGAAGTTGAAGAGCTTCACCGGGGCAAGGTGGTCACCGGAACGGTCGTGAACGCCGTGGACGGCGGCTGGCTTGTGGACGTGGGCTACAAGTGCGAGGGATTTCTGCCGGCGAAGGAATGGTCCCACAAGGTTCTCGTGGAAGATTCGGAAGAACCGGCCCCGGGAGACAAAATACAGATCCAGGTGGTCAGCATCCGCCACGGCGAAGAGGCCCAGCTTCTTGTCAGCCGGTGGCGCTGCGAGTTCGACCGGCGCTGGACTGAACTTGAAAATAAACTCGCCCAGAACGAAGTGGTTTCCGTCACGGGCCTGCGCAAGGTCAAGGGCGGGCTCATGGTGGAATGCTGCGGCCTGGAGGGCTTCGTGCCCATCTCCCATCTCGCCGAGGAAGGCCGGGGTGTGAATCCGGGGAAATTCGTGGGCGAAGTCTTCGAAGCTAAATTGATGGAAAAGGACAAGAAGAAGCACCGCCTTGTCTTCTCCCGCAGGCTCATCGTCGAAGAGTCCCTGATGGAGGAGCGGGAGAAGTTCTACGCCGACGTCCAGGAAGGAACGATCCTCGACGGCGAAGTGAGCAGCATAACCTCCTTCGGCGTGTTCGTGAACGTGGGCCCCATGGACGGGCTTGTCCACATGAGCGAGCTCTCCTGGAAGAGGAACATCAAGCCCAAGGAGATGTTTAAGAAGGGCGATCCCGTGAAGGTGAAGGTCATCGGGATCGACCGGGAGGCCAACAGGCTCTCCCTGAGCATGAAGCAGATCAAGGACGATCCCTGGATGACCGCCGCCGACCGCTGGAAGCCCCAGGACAAGACCAGGGGCGTCGTCACCAACGTCACCGACTTCGGCGCCTTCGTGGAAGTTGAGCCCGGCATCGAGGGCCTCATCCACATCGGCGACCTGAGCTGGACCAGGATCAAGCATCCCCGGGATGTGCTCCGGAAGGGCCAGGAAGTGGATGTGGTGGTTCTTGACGTGGACATGGAGAAAAAGCGCATGAGCCTCGGATACAAGCAGCTCAACGACCCATGGAACAATGTTCTCTCCCGGTACAGCAAGGACCAGGACCTGACCGTGAAGGTCGTTCGGCTCGCCGACTTCGGTGCCTTCGTGGAAGTGGAGGAAGGCGTGGAAGGACTCATCCACATCTCCCAGCTCAGCACGAAGAGGGTGGAGAAGCCCCAGGACGTGCTGTCCGAGGGGCAGGAAGTGGTGGCCCGGATCATCGAGATTAACCCTGCCGACCGGAGGATGCGCCTCAGCATCAGCGCCCTTGAGGAACCCGCCCAGCGCAGGCCGAGGGACGACGACCGGAAGAAGGGCAGGCAGGACCGCCGGGAGCACGACAACCAGATGAAACCTGTCATGAACGACGGGGAGGCCAGCGTCACCATCGGAGAGCTGTTCAGGAACTCCATGCAGGAAGAGTGAAAACGGTGGAAGGGGTCGCCCGCAAAGGCGCCCCTTCTTTCTTTTCAAAATACAATTAACGAAAGTGCGGCGAGATGATGGATTCTCTGTATCTTCGGGTATATCCCGATCCCGTTCTCAGGAAAGAGACCAAACCCGTCACCGATTTCGGCGACGGGTTCAAGGATCTTGTGGCGGACCTCGTGCGGCTCATGGACCAGCATGACGGAGTGGGTTTAGCCGCCCCCCAGGTCGGAGTTTCTCTCAGGCTCGCCGTGGTTTTTTACCAGGGAGAGCTTCACGTGCTGGCCAACCCCGTCCTCGTGAGTTCCGAAGGGGAGCAGGACGGAGAGGAGGGATGCCTCAGCTTTCCGGGGATCTTCGGGAACGTGAAACGCCCCATGAAGGCAACGGTGCGCCACTTCGACATCAACGGGGAGGAAAAGGAGACGGTCGTGGAGGATTTTCTCGCCAGGGCGTTCCTCCACGAGATGGACCACCTCGAGGGCCGGCTGCTCATCGACCGCTTTTCACCCCTGAAGAGAAGCATGGCAAAAAAGAAGCTGCTCCGCGCAGTGGCGGAACGGGAGGAGGAGAGGGTGTGATTCCCCCCCATTCCGGCGAAAACCGGCCGGTCCTGTGGTTCTTCGGCACAGGACGGTTTGCGGCGCGCATTTTTTCCGTCCTTTCCCGGGAGATCTCCTTCGACCTCGTGGTGACGTCCCCTCCCTCCGTGGGAGGCAGGGGACTGAAGGAACTGCCGTCCCCTGTGGAGGAAGCCTGCGGGGAGCTCGGCATCACCCCCCTCCGCTCCGAAAGCGTGGGGAAAGACGAGATTCTTCTCTCGGCCCTCCGGGAGACTCCTCCCCTGGCCATCCTGGTGGCGGATTTCGGGCAGAAGATTCCCGAGCCTTTCCTCTCTGCACCCGCGGGGGGGTGCCTCAACATTCACCCGTCGCTGCTGCCGCTCTACCGGGGAGCCGCCCCGGTGCAGCGGTCCTTGCTGAACGGCGACCCCGTGACTGGGGTAACTCTCTTCCGTCTCATCGAGCGGATGGATGCCGGCCCCATTCTCCTCCAGGAGGAATATGTCCCGGGAGAAACGGAGACCGCCGGTGAGGTTTTGGACATCCTTGCGGAAAAAGGTAGCAAACTTTTTCTGTTGGGTGTAAAATGCTTCATTGAAGGGACTTGTTCGTTTAAAGAGCAAAATTCCGAATCAGCAACCTATGCACCGAAAATTAGCAACAAAGAAGCCCAAGTTTCCTGGAACGCGCCGGCCGCGCGGATAGTCAGGGCGGTGAGGGCTTTCAACCCGGCCCCGGGCGCATTTCTTTTCACAGGATCCAAACGACTGAAGATCTGGAGCGCAAAAACAAGCCCACTGTCGGGCGCTCCCGGAGAGGTTCTCGCTTTCGACGAAGGGTTTCCCGTCGTGGGAACCGCCGAAGGGGCGATCATCCTTCTGACCGTCCAGCCTGAGGGAAAACGAAGGCTCGACGGCGCCGAATGGGCCAGGGGGCTTCACCTGAAGAAAGGAGATTTTCTTCATTGACCGAACCCGACATTAGCGTCCTGTCCGATCTCATAGCCCGATACCCGTCAGAGAATTTTCCCGTGCCCGGCTGGCCGAAAGTTGTGGCCGTCACCGGGGCTCTCGGTTCCGGAAAAACGGAATGGGTACTCAATCTCGCCCTGGGCTTTTCCGGCCTGGGAGAAAAAGTCACCATAGCCGACATCGACATCATCAATCCCTATTTCTGCATACGCCAGGTCTCCGAAAAGCTTGAACGAAGAGGTTTCCGCATCATCACCACCCCCGAGAACGCCCGGTGGTCCGATATGTCCGTGGTCTCGCCGGTGGTCACCCGAGCCCTCGCCGAGGATGACGGGAGGCTCCTGCTGGATATCGGCGGAGACGCGGAGGGGGCCCTGGCCCTGAAACAGTTCGAGCCGGACATCCGGAAGGCGGGTTACCTGCTTATCCTCGTGGTGAACACCTTTCGGCCCCAGACATCCACCGTTGAGGCCATCGAAAAAATGCTCCGGAAAATGGAGGGCATCTGCGGCCTGTCCGTGGGGGCCTTGGTGAGCAATTCCCACCTCATGGACGAAACATCGGCGGAAGACTACGTCCGGGGACTCGAGACGGTGTGCGCCGCCGGGAAGAAGCTGGGACTGCCCGTTCTCTACGCGGGGGTGCACCCGGATCTCCGGAGCGAAACCGCCGGGGTTCTGAAATCACGCGAAATTTCCGTTCCCCTCTGGCCCCTTTCCAGGTACATGATGCTTCCCTGGGAAGACGGGGCGATGTGGTCCAGCGGGGCAGCGGCCGAGTAAAGAGCATGTGGTATTCCAATTTTGTCTGGAAGGGGTGCTAAGGAAATGCCGAAAGGACGCATCGAGGTTCTCGAGCAGTATTGCAAGAGCTGCGGACTGTGCGCGGCGGCCTGTCCGATGAAGGTCCTCCGGATTTCGGAGAAGACCAACGCGAAGGGCTACAGGCCCGTGGAGCAGTTCAAGGAGGGGTGTATCGGGTGCGCCATGTGTGCCGTGACGTGTCCCGACGCCGCCATTGAAGTGTTCAGGATTCAGGAATAATCCTGGTTTTCGGAGGTGAAAACGACATGGGACGCATATTGATGAAAGGAACGGAAGCCATAGCGGAAGCCGCCATACAGGCAGGCTGCAAGTATTTCTTCGGGTATCCCATCACTCCCCAGAATGAGATCCCCGAATATATGTCAGCCCACCTTCCCGAGGTGGGAGGCGTCTATGTACAGGCCGAAAGCGAAGTGGCCTCCATCAACATGGTTCTCGGCGGAGGCGCCACGGGATACAGGGTCATGACCTCGTCTTCGAGCCCCGGAATCTCCCTTATGTCCGAAGGCATTTCCTACATCGCCGGATGCGAGATTCCCGCGGTCATCGTGAACGTCATGAGGGCCGGCCCCGGTCTTGGAGGCATTCTTCCCGGCCAGGCGGACTACCTCCAGGCGACCAAGGGCGGCGGAAACGGCGACTACAATCTTATCGTCCTCGCCCCCAGCACGCTGCAGGAGTGCGTCGACCTCACCCAGCTCGCATTCGACCTTGCCCAGAAATACAGGAACCCCGTCATGGTGGCCGCCGACGGCTTCATGGGCCAGATGATGGAAGCGGTGGAGATAAAGCCCAGCCCCACGAAGGACCAGCCCGCCGATGCATCGTGGGCCCTCGGCTTCATGGAAGAGCGGGGCGGCAAGCGCAGCCACCTTCACAGCCTCTTCCTCGCTCCCGAACCTCTTGAGGAGCACAACCGCAAGCTGCAGAAGAAGTACGCGGCCATAAAGGCGGCAGAGCAGCGGTGCGAGTGCTTCCGGATGGAAGACGCGGAGCTTCTCGTCGCCGCCTACGGCACCACGGCCAGGATCTCCCGCTCCGCCGTGAACAACCTGCGGGCGGAAGGCCTCAAGGTCGGCATGATCAGACCCATCACCCTGTGGCCCTACCCCTACGAGGCCTTCAAGACCATTCCTTCTACCGTGAAGCACATCCTCGTGGCGGAAATGAACGCAGGGCAGATGGTGGACGACGTGAAGGTCGCCACCGGGTGCCGGTATCCGGTCTCCTTCTACGGACGCATGGGCGGATTCGCCCCCTCCGTGAAGGAAATCGAGGACGAGTGCAGGCGCATTCTTGCCCTGTAAGAGGGAGGGAAAAAACATGAGTGAAGTGAAAGTGTACGAACGGCCGAAGAGCTGGATGCCGAACGTGAGCAGCCACTATTGCCCGGGCTGCGGGCACGGCATCGCCCACAGGCTTGTCTGTGAGGCTATCGACGAACTCGGCATACAGAACGACACCATCGGAGTGGCCCCCGTGGGCTGCGCCGCCATGATCTACGACTATATGGACACCGACTACTGCGAAGCCCCCCACGGGAGGGCACCGGCAGTGGCCACGGGACTGAAGACCGTCCGCCCGGACAAGATCGTCTACACCTACCAGGGCGACGGCGACCTCGCCTCCATCGGTATGGCAGAGATCATCCACGCGGCGAACCGCGGCCAGAGCATCACCGTGATTTTCATCAACAACGCCATCTACGGCATGACCGGCGGCCAGATGGCCCCCACCACCCTTATCGGCCAGAAGACCACCACCTGCCCCCTTGGACGGGACGCCAGTGTGAACGGCTATCCCCTCAGGGTGAGCGAAATGCTGGCTACCCTTCCCGCTCCGGGGTTCATCACCAGGGTGACCGTAGCCCAGCCCAAGTACACCCTCAAGGCGAAGCAGGCCATCAAGAAGGCCTTCCAGAATCAGGTGGAAGGTAAGGGCTTTTCCCTCGTGGAAGTGCTCTCCTCCTGCCCGACCAACTGGGGGATGCGCCCCGTGGAAGCCTTCGACTGGCTTCTCAGCTCCATGATGCCCTACTATCCCCTTGGCGTCTTCAAGGATTTCGACTAGAAAGGGGGAGAAGAACAATGTCCGGCTTCTACAAAACGCTTCTCGCGGCGGGGTTCGGCGGCCAGGGCGTCATGGTTCTCGGCCAGCTTGTGGCTTATACCGGCATCGCGGAGGGACGGCACGTGACATGGATCCCTTCCTACGGCCCGGAGATGCGGGGCGGCACGGCGAATTGCGGCGTGGTTCTCTCAGACGAGGAAATCGGTTCTCCCGTGGTGGACAAGGCCGATGTCCTGGTGATCATGAACCAGCCCTCCCTCTCAAAGTTTATTGACAGGGTGAATCCCGGCGGTGTCCTGGTGTACAACAGTGACCTCGTGGAATACGACGGCTCGCGGAAGGACATCTCCGCAGTAGGACTGCCCGCTTCCACCATAGCCTACGAGCTCGGAAGCGACAAGATCACCAATATCGTCGTCCTGGGTGCAGTAGTGGAATCCAGCGGTATCGTGAACAACGATGTCTGCGTGGAGACCATCAAGGAAAAACTCGGCAAGAGGAAGCCCGAGTTTCTTTCCATGAACCTCGAAGCCTTCGAGAAGGGGAAAGCCGCGGTACGGGCGGCCCTTTCCAAATAGATCCGGCTTCTTCATGGATGCCAGGGAAAAGACTATATCGAAAACCATCGCCTACCGGGGAAGCATTCTGAACCTCCGGATAGACAAGGTGGAGATTCCCGGAGGACGGAAGACTGTCCGGGAGGTGGTGGAGCATTCCCCCGCCGTGGCGGTTCTTCCCGTGGAGGCTGACGGCACGGTCTATCTCATCCGGCAGTACCGCTACGCCATCGGCGACGAGATCCTCGAGATCCCCGCCGGCCTCGTGGAATCGGGCGAAGACTTCGACCGGTGCGCCGAACGGGAACTCCAGGAGGAGATCGGCTACTTCCCGGGAACCCTGCGGGAGATCGGCCGGATGTACAACTCTCCGGGCTTCTGTACGGAGATGCTCATCCTGTACCTTGCCACGGACCTTCGGCCGTCGAAGCTCCAGGCTGACGACGACGAATTCATTCACCTTCATCCTGTGCCTGCGGGAGAAATCCGGAAGCTGCTCGAGGAAGGGAAGATCGTTGACGGAAAGACCTTCGCCGCCTTGACCTGGTATCTCGCCTTTCAGGAAAAAATTTGACCCGAACCGGGACCGGAATCCTCCGGTCCCGGTTTTTTATGCTATCATGAGTAACTATTATGAGATTATATGACTTTGAAACTTCGGTGGAAAATTTTCTGTCCTACCTTCTTCTGGAGCGGGGTCTGAGCCCCAACACCATCGCCGCATACCGCCGGGACCTCCGGGAGTGGGGTGGTTTCTGCGCCCTTGCGGGTGCGTCGCCTCTCCCCCCGGAGCAGGAAACTCTCTCCCTGTTCCAGCGGCATCTGGCCAGGGGGGAGAAAAGCCCGGCAACGAAGCAGCGGGTCATTGCCGCTCTGAGGACCTGGATGCGCTACCTTGAACAGGAAGGCGAAGGAGGCGGTGATGTGCGCCTTCCGTCGCTTCCCGGGCGGAAGGAAGGATTGCCCCGCATCCTCAGTGAAGGGGAGGTGGACCGTCTTTTCCAGGCCTGCGAAGGGGCAAGCCCTCTCGACATCAGGGACCGGGCCCTTTTCGAGACGGCTTACGGCTGCGGCCTGCGGGCGGGGGAATTGTGCGGCCTCAGGCTGGGGGACGTGGATTTTCCGGCGAGGGTGCTCCGGGCTTTCGGCAAGGGAGAAAAGGAGCGGGCGATTCCTTTTCTGGGGCAGGTGAGAGAACGGGTGGGGATCTACCTGGAAAAAGGGAGGCCTCTTCTTCTGAAGGCCCCGTCCGATTTTCTTTTCCTCACCAGAAGCGGCAATCCCATGAAGAGGGAAGACATTTGGAGAACGCTCCGCAAGAGAGGGGCAAAAGCCGGAATCCCGGCGTCACGCCTTCACCCCCATGTGCTGCGGCACAGCTTCGCATCCCACCTCCTCCGGAGGGGCATGGACCAGAGGAGCCTTCAGGAGCTTCTCGGCCATTCGTCCATAGCCACCACGGAAAAGTATCTGCATTTTGACCTCGAGCTTCGGGACGTTTATGATAAGGCCCATCCCAGGGCATAAGCCCCTTCCCTTTTTTCGAGAGGAGGAATAGAGATGCGGAACAGGGTCCGGAAAGCCCTTGACTATGTACGTTCCCGTTCGGACGGAATACCGGAGGCTGCGGTGGTCCTCGGTTCGGGCCTCGGCGCCTTTGCCGATGCCCTTGAAGACAAAATCGCGATACCTTACGGGGACATTCCCGGCTGGCCTTCGTCAACGGCCCCGGGGCACGCCGGAAGGCTTGTCCTCGGAAAGATCGCGCAAAAATACGTTGCGGTCATGCAGGGACGGGTTCATTATTACGAGGGATATTCCATGGAGGACGTGGTCTTTCCGGTGCGGGTGTTCGCGTCCCTGGGCGTAAAGACCTACGTGGCCACCAATGCAGCGGGAAGTGCTGATCATGCCCTTTCTCCGGGCGACGTGGTGCTTTTGTACGACCATATCAACTGGATGGGAGCGAACCCCCTGAGGGGTCCCGACACTCCGGAGTGGAACCCGAGGTTTCCCGACATGACCCACGCCTACGACAGAAAGCTGATCGAGGCGGCGGAGCGGGCGGCGGAAAAGGAAGGCATTCTTGTCAGACGAGGAGTGTACATGGCCTTTCCCGGGCCATCCTTCGAGACGCCGGCGGAAATTCGCATGGCCCGCCTGCTCGGAGCGACGGTGGTGGGCATGTCTACCGTTCCCGAGGTCATTACGGCGAACGCCATGGGGATGAGGGTATGCGGTATTTCCTGCGTGGCCAACCACGGGGCGGGGATGACGGAAAACACCCTGACCGGCGAAGAGGTGCTCGAGGAGATGGCGAAGGCGTCGGACAGGCTGATCCGCCTTCTGACGCGTTTTTTGGGGGAGATGGAATAACATGGACATGCTTGGGTTCATCGAGCGGAAGAGGGACGGCGGCGTTCATCCGGCAGAGGAGATCCGCCGGTTCGTGACGTCCTTCGCCTCCGGAGAGGTTCCCGACTATCAGGCCGCGGCCTGGCTCATGGCTGTCTTCTTCAACGGGCTCAGCGACGAGGAACTGGGGGAGTTCACCCTGGCCCTCGCCCGGTCGGGGAGAGTGCTCTCCTTCGGCGGCGATCTTTTCCTTGTGGACAAGCACAGCACCGGCGGGGTAGGCGACAAGATCAGCCTGCTGCTGGTGCCTCTTGCGGCGGCCTGCGGCCTTTCGGTGGCCAAGCTCTCCGGCCCGGGGCTCGGATTTACGGGCGGAACGGTGGACAAACTGGAGGCCATTCCGGGTTTTCGGACCCACCTTTCCTCGGAGGAGTTCCTCCGGCAGGTGAAGGAGATAGGCTGCGCCATATCAGGCCATTCCGCCGACCTGGCTCCCGCCGAGGGGAAGTTCTATTCCCTCCGGGACGTCACGGGGACAGTTCCCTCCCTGCCCCTTATCTGCAGCAGCATCGTGAGCAAGAAGATCGCCGGCGGCGCGGACGCTTTCGTTTTCGACGTGAAGTGCGGCAGCGGTGCCTTCATGAAGGATTACGGCAGCGCCGAAAAACTGGCGGAGGCCCTCGTGTCCCTCTCGAAAAAACTTGGGAAAAAAGCCATGGCACTGGTCACCGACATGGACCAGCCCTTGGGCGAATGGGTCGGGAACGCCGTAGAGGTTTTGGAGGCTGTGCTGGTGCTAAGGGGCGGCGGTCCCGCCGATGTGCGGGAAGTGACCGTTTCTCTTGCGGGGGCCATGGTGTCCCTTGGAAAGGGCGTTTCCTTCGAGGATGGGTGTGCTCTGGCTGCCGAAAAGCTGGATGACGGGAGTGCCCTCGAAAAGATGAAGGCGCTTGTGGAGGCCCAGGGCGGGAAGGGACAGGTGTGCGGCGCTCCCGAGACGGTTCTGTCCGTTGCTCCGGAAAAGGCCTTTGTAAAGGCGATGTCAGGAGGTACGGTGACCAGGATTGACGCCCGGGCGGTGGGCGAGGGGGTGAAACGGCTCGGGGGAGGGCGCATGTCCCTCGGGGATCCCATCGACCTTTCCGTGGGAGTCCGTATGATAGCGAAAACGGGGGCGGCGGTCTCCGCAGGGGACGCCCTGCTCGAAATCCGGTACGGGAGCGAGGAAAAACTGGAAGATGCCCTTCCGTTCTTCGAGAAGGCCTTTTCAGTGGAAGAGACTGCAATGAACTCTCCCCATTGTGGAGAGGGAAAGAAAAGGAGTTTTGTTCTTGGGACTATCCGGTAAAGTGCGTTTTGCGGCAGGGATTCTTCTTGCTTTGCTTTTGTTTCTTGTTCCGGGCGAAGCCCTTGCCCGGGCGAATGTAGAGTATCCTTCAACGGTGGGGGCGGGAAACCCTTTCGTGATACGGGTTACTTCCTCCGCCCCCCTCACGGGAGTGTCCGTGGAATGGCAGGGCCGGAGCGTCCCTCTCGATGTGGCCGTGTGGAATAACCATTACATCGCCCTCGGCCTGTTCGGAACCCAGACCGGCAAGGTGAAGACCGGTTCCCACGTGATGAAGATCACGCTCCAGTCCAACGGAACCCGGCGCCGGGTCTCCTGTTCAATCCGGGTGACCCCGGTGAAGTACAGGGAGGATCATTTGACCCTTCCGGAGAGCATGGTGACGCCGCCGGCACACGTCCTGGCGAGGATTGCCGAGGAGCGGAAAGCTGCCGGAAGAGCCCTGTCCACGGTTACCCTCTCCAGGGAATGGGGCCTTCCCCTGGCAAGGCCGGTGGACGGCATCGTGACGAGTCCCTACGGCCGGAGGAGAGTGCTGAACAAAAAACCGAGAAGCCCCCACGGGGGAATGGACTTCCGTGCCGCAGCGGGAACCCCCGTCCGGGCGGCCCTTCCCGGCAGGGTCGTTCTCACCGGGGACCATTACTACGCGGGAAAGAGCGTCTATATCGACTCCGGCGGGGGAGTGATCTCCCATTACTTCCACCTTGATTCCGTAGGCGTGAAGGAGGGGGACCGAGTGAACAGGGGTGCCGTCATCGCAAGAAGCGGCATGACGGGCCGGTCCACGGGGCCCCACCTGCACTTCGGCCTCAGCCTCTCGGGACAGCTTGTGAACCCGGAACCCCTTTTCGAGGGCACTATTGCAGGAATGCTCGAAAAGACGGTCAGCCGGGTTGTGAACATTACAGGGGGGGAATAGAGCCATGGCCGCGCCGGGATGCTCGCCCCTCCCCGTAGTCTTCTGCTTTCTGCTCGGAGAAAAGAAGGTT
The DNA here is from genome assembly GCF_016756745.1 of Aminivibrio sp. NCBI lineage: Bacteria > Thermotogati > Synergistota > Synergistia > Synergistales > Aminobacteriaceae > Aminivibrio > Aminivibrio sp. The sequence goes on along the minus strand of NZ_JAESIH010000044.1, from coordinate 88,936 downwards.
CTTCTCTACCGGAGGATGACCGATCCATGGAACGGTACCATTACCGTCCCCGGGGGGAAGAAGGAGCGGGGGGAAACGGCCCGGGAAGCCTGCATACGGGAGATAGAGGAGGAGACAGGATACCGTCTCGGGTCGATTCGCCTCAGGGGTATTGCCCACATTCTCTCCGGAGAGGCCGAGGCCACGGGTTACTATTTTTCCTCCAGGGATTTCGAAGGGGAACTGCGGAAAAGTGATGAAGGCGTGCCTTTCTGGTATTCTGCGGAGGAGAGTCTGTCCCTTGAAGGGGTCAACCCCTTCTACAAACTTCTTGCCCCGAGGATTCTCGACGAAACCGCCCCGTTTTTCGAGGCGAAGATTTTCTCGGATGAACAGGGGATCCGCTCATTCTCCTTCGAGAATGTCTGAAGCAGCCCATGGCAGGCTTACTTTTCCGATGAGGTGATGACGACGATGTTCCGAAAAGGTTTTCTTTTTTTCGTTCCTGTTCTTCTTGCGGTCTTCCTGGCCTGTCCGGCGGGAGCCTCGGCAGTGGAAGATGATTTGTTCGCCCGGTATTTTTCGGAAAGGATAAGGGCGGAGTCGGTTCTTCCGGTGGTTACAGCCACGGAAGAGGAGCTCCGGCGGGGCTCCGTTCCCACCCTGACCGTCTGCCTTGAAAGGGCGGATATCGGAGGAGTTGTCTATGACCGTTTGCTGCTGGTGCTGTCTGACGTACTCTTTACCCGCTCGGGGGACGGAATCCGGGTCCATTCCTACAGCGAGAGCCGTCTCTCGGGGAATATCCTGAAAAAGGATTTCCTCGCCCGGCTGCAGCAAAAAATGCCCCACTACGCCATTTCCGAACTGGAGCTGAAGGACGGCAAGGTCATGGTGTTCGGGGCATACCGGAGAAAGGGTACCTTCACAATGAATGCCCTTATCCGCCTTACGGGGCAGTATGTCATTGACGGAGACGGGAAGGCCTTAGTCCGGTTCGATGATTCGACCAACGACAACCCCTTCATCTCCGCCATCGACGTGGGCCGGGCCGTGGCGAAAGCGGCCCCGGTCATTTCCTTCAGCGACTTCTTTGCCTCTCCGAAGGTGACCGAGGTCCGGGTGGGACATGACATGGTCTGGTTTTCCGCAAAATAAAAACAGGGGCCCGGAACGGGGCCCCTGTTTTTGGCTGGATTCCGTCACTTCATGGTGGAAACAAACATGTAGATTCCGATCGCGGCTACGATAAGAACACCAATCACTGCCGTCATATTCATTTTCTGAGCCTGCTTGGCCACCTGGTTCATCCCCATTCTTCAGAATATTTGCTTCATTGGGAACTTTCACCCGGATATCCTACCCCTGATGACGAAGAAAGGCAAAGCCGCCGGCGATCAAAAGCAGCCGTTGGACTTCAGCTGAGAGAGCAAAAGGAGCCGGAAGCTCTTCAGGTCTCATCTGTTCTCTCATTCTCCATGATTTTGTGAAATTCTTTCGCGGATGGCTGACAGGCCGATCCAAAAGGGCGTTTTCCCAACCGCTCCGGGCTACACTGCCTTTTCCCTTTTGTGCGCTTTTGTCAGACAACGGGAAAAGCCCCCCGAGTGCGGTTGACGCCCGGTATCGGATGGCTTATCATAGCTTCGGCAGGGAGGCGAATGTGTCCTGGTGGGTGCCCTGGACTTCAAATCCAGTGGGGGGCGGTATAGGCTGTCTCCGGTGGGTTCGATTCCCACACGCCTCCGCCACTCTGACCGCCATGAACAGCCGGATGAGCGTGAAGCTCCCAGGTCATTTTTTGAGCTCCGGATTATTTCCCCTTCGTCCAGTATCCCCTGTGCACTGCGATGATCGCTTCCTGAAGTTCCCTGTCGGCGACTGGGCCGACGATTTCGATCTTCTTCCGGCCCCTGGAGATGACCTCCCTGGAGGGGAGATCGAAGGTGAGGTTGTTTTCGTCCGAGCCTGTGAGTTCAAGGAGCTGTTTCTCCGTAATGCCGAAGACGACCCTTCCGACGTTGCCCCAGTAGATGGCGCCGACGCACATGCAGCACGGTTCTGCGGTGGTGTAGAGGGTGCATTCCCAGAGGAACTCCTTGGGATACTTCTTTCCGGCGAGCCGCATGACGGTTGTTTCGGCGTGGCCCGTGCAGTCCCGTTCGGTGACCTCGATATTTCCGGATTCCACGAGGATGTTTCCTTCCCTGTCGGCCAGAAGGGCTCCGAAAGGATGATTTCCCGAGGCGACCGCCTCTTTGGACAGTTCGATGCACCGCCTCAGGAGCGCTTTATCCACTGTCTTCATTGTTCTTCTCCCTTTCGCACAGGCTGCGCAGCATTCATCAGGTGCGCATCTCCCGGTTGAAGGGCTTGCCGAGGGCGGTGGGGCCCAGCAGCAGACTTTCTCGGCTGAAGGCGAGGACGACGATGACCAGGGCGTAGGGCAGCATGACGGCGAATTCGTAGGGGAAATCGATTCCCTGCCCCTGGATGGTGAGCTGGAGCGCCTGGGCGAGGCTGAAGAGCAGCGCTCCTCCCATGATCCTGAGGGGACGCCAGTGGCCGAAGTAAACCAGGGCCACGGCGATGAAACCCCTTCCGGCGATGATTTCGTCGCTGAACATTTTCACCTGGCAGAGGCTCAGATAAGCCCCTGCGAGGCCGGCAAGCGCCCCGCCAACGGCCAGCGCCTGGAAGCGGACAAGATTGACCCGGATGCCCATGGAGTCGGCTGCCCGCGGATTGGTTCCCGAGGCCCGGACCCGCAGCCCCCATGGTGTCTTGAAGAGGATGTACCACGCTGCCGGGACCAGAAGGAATGTCAGGTAGACCAGCGGATTGTGGGAGAAGAGGACCGGGCCCAGGAAGGGAATCTCCGAGAGAACGGGGATCGGGAGCCTGTCGATGCCGGGAACGCTCTGCGTTCCACCCACGAAGTGACGAAAGAGTGTCCCGGCGGTGCCGACGCCGAACATCTGGAGACCGATGCCGGCTATTCCCTGGGGCGCCCGGAAGGTGACCACCACAACCCCGAAGAAAAGGCCGAGAAGCGCGCCGACTCCTGCGGCGAGCAGGAGTCCCAGGATGTTGAAAGCTCCGGGTACGGGGCCTCCCCGGCCTGCGACATAGGGGACGAGCATCCCGAGGAAGGCCCCCATGGCCATGATCCCTTCGCAGCCGAGGTTGAAGACGCCCGCCCGCTGGTTGAACATTTCTCCGAGGGAGGCGAGCAGAAGCGCCACGCTGAACGGAATGCCGAGAGCGAGAATGTTGACGGTGTAGTCCATGAGATCACTCCTCCCTGTTGCGTCCTGTCAGGCTCCGGTATCTCCGCCATGCCCGTTCGGTAAGGTAGGGGTTCGCGAGGACCATCCGCGTCGACACGATGACGAGGATGATGATGCCCTGCAGGACGAGCACCATGTTTGCCGGGACGCCCGCCATGCGCTGCGTCATATCTGCCCCCACGATGAGCAGGCCGAAGAAAAACGAGGCCGGGATGATGCCCGCAGGGTGCAGCCCTCCGAAAAGAGCGACCACGATGCCGCTGAAGCCGTAGCCGCCGGTGATGCCCTCGATGGCCCGTCGGTGCACTCCCGCCACCTCCACGGCCCCGGCAAGCCCGGCGAAGGCCCCGCTGATCATCATGGCGGCCACGAGGCAACCCGCCACATCTATTCCGCCGTACCTCGCGGCCCGTTCACCCGCTCCTGCGGCCCGCATCCTGTACCCCCACGAGGTTCTCCAGAGGAGCAGCCAGACGGCAAAGGCGAGAAAGACGGCGATATATACGCCTGTATGGATTCGTGTGCCCGGAACCAGTCTGTCGAGCCATACGGCCCTCGTCAGGCGCATCGACTGGGGTGTGCCGCTGCCCATGGTGATTTCCGCCGGATCGAGCATGGGCCCCCTCAGGCAGAAGGTGTAGAACTGGGCGGCGATGTAGTTCAGCATCACCGTGGAGAGAAGCTCGCTGACGTGGAGTCTTGCCTTGAGGATGCCCGGAATGAATCCCCAGACCGCCCCGCCGAGGGCCCCAGCGGTCAGGGCCAGGGGCAGCAGCACGTACCTCGGAAGGCCGGGAAAGGCCAGAGCCGCTGCCGCTGCGGCGAGGATGCCCATGGCCATCTGTCCCTCGGCGCCGATATTGACGATGCCGCTCCGGTAGGCGACCGATATCCCGAGGGCGATGACGGTGAGCGGTATGGCCCGTATGATCACCTCTCCGATCTGTATCCTGTTTTTGAGCGGTTCGAGGATGATGACCGAGTAGGTTTTCGTCACGTCGGCACCGATGGTCCAGAGGATGAGCGCGCCAAGAAGCATGGCCGACGCCGCTGCCGCAAGGATGACGGCGAACCTGTAGAGGACCTTAAACTGCTTCGTCATGGTGCACCCCTGCCATCAGGAGGCCTATCTTCCTGCTGTCCGCCGAACGCCTGTCGAGGATGCCGAGAATCCGTCCCTTGAAGATAACGGCAATGCGGTCGGAGAGGTCGAGAATTTCATCCAGCTCTTCGCTGATCAGCAAGATGCCGATCCCTTCCATGCGCTTTTCCAGCAGGCGCCTATGGATGAACTCCGCAGCTCCCATGTCGAGGCCGCGGGTGGGGTAGACCGCTACGAGAAAGCGGGGCCTGCGGGAAATCTCCCTGGCAAGGATGACCTTCTGGATGTTGCCCCCGGAGAGGGATCCCGCCGGTACCTCCGTGTCTGGGCTGCGGATGTCGAACTCGGTGCGCAGCCGTTCGGCGTGCCGATCGATCTCTTTCAGCTTCAGGAATGACCAGGCAGCGAACGGGGGAGCCCCGGCATCCTTCAGGATGAAGTTCTCCTTCACCGAGAAGGAGGGAACGATCCCCTCCGTGTTCCGCTCCTCGGGGATGTAGCCCATCCCGGCGTCGATGACATCCCGGGGCGGACGGTTGACAATATCCCGGCCGAAGAAGAGGATTTGGCCCTCCTCGGCCTTCCTCAGACCGTTTATTGCTTCGGCCAGCTCCCGCTGTCCGTTACCCGAGACGCCTGCGAGGCCGACGATCTCACCCGCGCAGACCGAGAGATCAAGGCCGTCCACGGCAAGGAATCCCCTGTCGCTCCGTACCTTCAGCCCCCTGATTTCGAGGGCCGGATTTCCCTCGCATTCCGGAGCCTCGTTCCTTGGGAGGTGAATCTCCCGCCCCGTCATCAGCGCCGCGATATCGTCGGAGGAATGGTCGGCGGTGCTGCCCTGGAAAACTACCTTCCCCCGCCGAAGAATGACCACCTTATCGGATAGGTTCTTCACCTCCTGGAGCTTGTGGCTGATGAAAATGATGGAGAGCTCCCGCGTCATTCTCCTGAGAAGGAGGATCAGCTCGTCCGTTTCCTGGGGCGTCAGGGCGCTGGTGGGTTCGTCCAGGATGAGGAATCGGGCGCCGAGGCAGAGGGTTTTCACCAGCTCGACCCGCTGCTGTTCTCCCACGGAGAGCTGCCAGACGTAGGCGTCGGGATCCACTGCAAGGCCGTATTTCCGGGAGATCTCGCCGATGCGGGCGCGGACCATGTCAAGGTCGAGGGCCAGGGGAGACCATGCCCGGGTGTAGCCGAGGGCGATGTTTTCCAGCACCGTCATGTTCGCCACCAGCATGTACTGCTGGTGCACCATGCCAAGCCCCGCGGCGAAGGCGTCGCCCGGGGAGCGGAAGACCGCTTCCTCCCCGTTGATCAGGATGCGCCCCTCGTCGGGACGGTACAGGCCCATCAATATGTTCATCAGCGTGGTCTTTCCCGCGCCGTTCTCTCCGACCAGTGCCAGCACCTCTCCTTCACCGACGGAGAGGGAAATGTCGCTGCAGGCGAGGACCCCGGGGAAGCGCTTGGTGATGTGCTCCACCCGGAGGCTGGTAATTTTTCGGGTGTTCGGTTCCATGGGGAGACCTCCCGGTATTGGGGGATAGAAAAAAAAAGTCCTGCTGAGGGATGCCCTCGCAGGACTTTCATGTTTATCAGAGCTTCGAGTAGTCCACGGCGCTCCAATCGAGGCTGTCAGGGGCCGCCCGGAATTTTTCGATCGTTTCGTTGACCTTCTGTTCGACGGCCCCGGTGTACATGTCTTTCAGCGCCTCGTTGAAGGCGAAGATGAAGCCGCCGTTGGAGAAGTTCAGGGGGATGCACTCTCCCCCTTTCACTCCGGCGTCCAGCTTGCCCACGAGGTCGACGATGACCGCCCCGTAGTTGTAGGAGGACGCGGCGATGCACTTGTATCCCTCGGTGATGTGGATCTGGGCGATATCCTGGCCGACCCACCAGATCGGGGCGTCCTTGTGGTCCGCCACGGCCCGTAGGGCCCCCAAAGCCTGCTGGGAAGAGCCGGTGAGTACGTCGGCACCGGCCTTGATCATCGTCTCGGCCACTTCTCCGGCCTTGACGAAATCAGCAAAGGATCCGGTGTGGGCGACCATGATCTTCGCCTTCGGGTTGACAGCCTGCACGCCCAACACGAAGCCCCGGTTGTAGCGGGCCGCATCGCCGCCGTCCACGGGGCCTACGAGGCCGACGATGTTCTTTTTCGTCGTCATGCCGGCGATCAGGCCGGAAAGGTAGCCGGTCTCCTCGCTCTGGGGCATGTAGGTGAAGACGTTTTCGGGGCCGATCTCGGCGCTGGTACCGAAGACGAAGGTGACATCGGGGTATTCCTCGGCCATTTCGAGCATCAGGTTCTTGTATTGGGCGCCGTGGCCGATGATGATATGGTAACCCTGGGATACGTACTGAAGAACGGCGGATCCGGCATCCACAGGTTTCATCTTTTCGCTGTAGCTGTACTCTATCCGTCCGGGAAGTTCTTTCTGTGCCTGGAGAATACCGTCATGCATGGCCTGGCACCAGCCTTTGTCATCGACGGTGCTCTCGATTATAAGGGCGATCTTCACCACTCCGGCGGCGCCGGCTGTGTCAGGCACCGTGCCGATGAGCGCCAGTCCGAGAATCAGCACTGCGCAGAGCAGGCATACCGGTTTTTTCTTCACAAAAACACCTCCCTGTCTGTTTTTTTGTCCGTAAAGGCATATTCAGTATAAGAAAACTGCCGGAAGGTTGTCAAGCTGTCTTGAACGCCCTAAATCCGCGCATTTTTCAGGCAGAGGGGCGTCGCCGGGCATACGATGAATTCGCCTTCCCCAGGGGCGAAGAGATTATCCCCTGGGGAAGGGCGCCTGAGGTGAGAGAAACCGACACGGATGTCGGTTTCACAAGCAGGCAACCGGCGAACGCAGGGAGCCGCGGGACTCGCTTGGGCAGTTGTCAAGGACGACAGTCTGCACCGGCGGCCGAAGCATTCCCCGGTGACACTCCCCGCTGAGGTGCGGATTGAGGAGGGAACGGCGATCTTGCTTTTTTCCTGGCAGACTGCTACACTGAATCATCATAAAGGCTTGAAAATACAGCGTCCGTGAAGGAAGATCGAAAAAAATGCGTGAATGATGTTCTTTTTTCCCGAACGATCTTCAGGTCTTCTTTTCGGGCTCAGTGCCGGATACCTCTGGTTGGCGGTTTCGCACTTCCGGTTTCGGCGGGACGTGTCCATGGTGAACAAACAGGAGGAGGAGTGGAAGAATGGCTGCCGGTGCAGCTTCGTCGGTGAAGATGTCTGAGAGCCCGGAGGCCCTGAGGCGCGAAGCAGCCAGGGACCCCCTGGGGCTGATGAAGAGGATCGGCTGCAGGGCCATCCTGTTCATGAAGGATGACCAGCGATCCATCACCCTGAAATGGGCGTTCAGGGTGTTTGGCGATTTCCGGGAGACCCTCCGCCTTCATAGGGCGCCGGTGGAAAGCAGCTCCTCTCTTCCCCATCCCCGGAAGGATATTGAAGCCGCCCTTTTCATACTTCTGTTGCAGGCCATCCTGGCAGGAGAAAAGGAGAAGGCAGCCGTCTTTCGCAAAACCCTGCGGTCACTGGCCCGGTTTGCGGATATCGCGGAAGAAGACCGGGGTATGGTGGAGCCGGCACTGCGGGTCACCGCCGATCCGTCCTTGTCCGATTCGGAAAAGCATCTGCAGGAGGAGCGCCTCCGGCACGCCCGGACGGTCCTCGAGCGGTATGCCGCTTCCGTGCGCGGAGAGGAAGAGCGGCTCGTCCGGAAGGAAAGGGACCTCCTGGGAATCTACGGCCGGTGATTCCATGAAGCGTCTACGGCTTCCCCTCGTTTTCCCGTCCGTCCCTGCGGGGGCGGTTTTTTTGCACGCTCGGACGGGCCTACCATCCCACCCCGGCGGGGAGCGTCACCGATGCTCGCTGGGGTGCGGGGGGTGCGGATTGTCGTCCGTGACAAGAACTCGGGCGAGTCCCGCGGCTCCAAGCCTTCACCTTATGCCCGGCGACACTCCCTCTGTCTGAAAAATTTGCTCATTCAGAACGGGGCAGGTGCTTTTGTCATGGTACAATATTTCGGTAAACTTCTGCGGGACTGGAGGAATTTTCGTGACCCAGTGGCGGAGTTTGGCGGAACGGATGGTGCGGGAACAGATAAAGGCGAGGGGGGTGCGTTCCGAAGCGGTTCTCGAGGCCATGGGGTCTGTGCCGAGGCACCTCTTCTTGGATGAGGCGCTCAGGGAGAGCGCGTGGATCGACAGCCCCCTCCCCATAGGGGAAGATCAAACCATCTCCCAGCCCTACATGGTGGCACGGATGACGGAACTGTTGAGTCCCGCTCGGGGGGAGAGTGTTCTTGAAATCGGCACCGGATCGGGTTACCAGGCGGCGGTCCTTTCCGCCATGGGCGCGAAGGTGACGAGCCTTGAGCGGATCGCTTCCCTGGCGGACAGGGCCCGGAAGCGCCTTGACGGACTGGGGTTCGATGTCCGGGTGATTTGGTCCGACGGCAGCCCGGAAAACCGTCCTGGAGGCCCCTTCGACGGAGTGATCGTCACCGCCGCAGCTCCGGAACTGGACGAATGGTGGTCCGAAGTGCTGTTTCCCGGAGGGCGGCTGGTGGTTCCCCTTTCGGTGGTGTCGGGGGGCCAGCGGATTTTTCTGCGGAAAAAGACCGCCGCGGGAGAATACGAAGATACATGGCACGATTACTGTCGTTTCGTTCCGCTTCTGAAAGGGCGGATGGAGAAGGGGTCCGGAGGATGAACGGAGAATGCAGAAAAGAAGCCTGAATAAAAAAACTCTGCCGGCTCCCGCGTCGCTTGCCGTCTCAGGGCTGGTGGCGGCAGCCTATGCAGTGCTCACCATCCTGTTTGCACCCATTTCCTACGGTCATATCCAGGTGCGGATTTCGGAAGCCCTCACGGTGCTTCCCTTCCTGTTTCCCCAGGCGGTTCCGGGGCTTTTCATCGGCTGCCTGATCGCCAATTTCGCCGGCGGTTTCGGCATCCTGGACGTGGTGCTCGGGAGCGGAGCGACGCTGCTCGCGGCGGTCCTCACGGCGAGGATGCCCAACGCCGTGCTTGCCGCCGTTCCTCCCGTAGTGGTGAACATGGTGGTGGTGGGAGGGTACCTTTCCTTTCTCCTGGATATTCCTTTTCTCCCGTGCGCCCTCTACGTGGGGCTGGGACAGGTCGTGGCCTGCTGCTTCCTGGGCATTCCCCTGGTGCTTCTCCTCGAAGGGAGAATGAAAAAGGGCGGGACCGGTCCCGCCCAGTAAAGCCTAGCCTATCCCTTTTTCTTCCACTTCGTACCGTCGGGGGTGTCCTCAAGGACAATTCCCCTGGCGCCGAGCTCGTCCCGTATTTCGTCGGACCGCTTGAAATCCTTTTTCTTCCTGGCCTCGTTCCTCTCCGCAATGAGCTTTTCTATTCCGGCGGCCTCTCCTTCATCTCCCGATGCTTCGGCGGGAAGAACGCCCAAAACTGAATCGATCTTTTTGAAGAAGCTCTCTGCGGACTCGAGCACGGCGGGATCCAGGATGTCGCTTTCCCTGAGATAAGTGTTGACGGCCTTGACTCCGTCGAAAAGGACGCCCAGCGCGGCGGCGGTGTTGAAGTCGTCGTCCATGACTGCCCGGAATTTCTCCTCGAGGGCGGGAAAGAGAGCGGCCGTTTCGTTCCCTTCCGTACGCTCTCCCTTCTTCCTGTTAGTGTCGGCGTGACGAAGGTCGGACCAGCAGTTGTCCAGTCGGTCCATGGCGCTTTTCGCCTGGAGGAGGCTTTCCTCGGAGAAGTTGATGGGGGAGCGGTAGTGGGCGCTCAGCATGAAGAACCGGATTGCCCGCCCCGGGAATTTTTCCAGGGCCGCCCTGGCGGTGAGAAAGTTGCCGAGGGACTTGGACATCTTCTCCTTGTCGATGAGCAGGTAGCCGTTGTGAATCCAGTACTTGACGAAGGGTTTCCCCGTGGCGGCCTCGGCCTGGGCGATTTCGTTCTCGTGGTGAGGGAAGGTGAGGTCCGTCCCCCCCGAATGGATGTCCAGGGTCTCGCCCAGGTATTTCATGGACATGGCGCTGCACTCGATGTGCCAGCCCGGGCGTCCCTCGCCCCAGGGGCTGGGCCAGGAGGGTTCCCCCTCCTTTTTCGCTTTCCAGAGGGCGAAGTCGAGGGGATGCTTCTTCCGCTCGTTGACTTCGATGCGGGCCCCGGACTGGAGCTCCTCGAGGCTCTGCTTCGAAAGGGCGCCGTATTTCGGGAAGCTGCTCACGTCGAAGAAAACGTCGCCGTCCACCTCGTAGGCGTGCCCTTTTTGGATGAGGGTGCCCACCAGTTCGATGATTTCGTCCATGTGTTCCGTGGCGAGGGGATTGTGGGTCGCCCTGCGGATTCCGAGGGCGTCAGCATCTTTGTAATACTCAGCGATAAACCGGTCGGCCAGCTGCCGGACGGTGATTCCCTCACGGTTGGCTCTGGCGATCATCTTGTCTTCGATGTCGGTGAAGTTCTGGACGAAGGTGACGGTATAGCCGCTGTATTCAAGATATCTCCGGAGCACATCGAAAACGATGAAGGGACGGGCGTTCCCGATGTGAAAGAAGTCGTAGACTGTGGGGCCGCAGCTGTAGAATCCGACGTGCCCTTCCCGCACGGGGACGAAAGGCTCTTTTGTGCGTGTCAGGTCGTTGTACAATATCAGGCTCATACTTTTAGCACCTCCAAATGCTTTCTAATTTTGAATTATAACGTAAAATACTGCGTATGGAATCACGACGCCGGCCAAAGGGGAGAAAATCGTGGCGACCGAACGGATAACGAAACTGCTGAAGAAACTTCCAGACCGTCCCGGAGTGTACCTGATGCGGAACGAAGCCGGGGAGGTCATCTACATCGGAAAGGCGAAGTCCCTCAAGAAAAGGGTATCCTCCTACTTCCGACACGATTCCTTCGCCTCCCCCCGTCTCAGGAAGCTGGTCCAGTCCATAGAGGACATATCGGTCATACGGACCGAGTCGGAAGTGGAGGCCCTGATTCTCGAGGCCAAGCTGATAAGAAAATACAGCCCCTTCTTCAACGTGGACCTCAAGATGTCGGACCGGTACCCCTACATCAAGATCACCCGGGAACTCTTCCCGAGGATCGTGGTGACCCGGCAGAGGGGAAAGGACGATGCCCTCTACTTCGGGCCCTACGTGAGCGCGGGCGATGTCCGGTCACTGCTCCGGCTCATCGAGAGGTATTTTCCCCTCCGGATCTGCGCCAGGGACATCGACGCCTCCACTCCGGAGAAAAACGGCAGGCCGTGCCTCCACTATTCCCTGGGGAGGTGTCTCGGCCCCTGTGCCGGCCTGGTGTCTCCGGCGGAATACCGTGAACGGGTGGACGACGTGATCTTCCTTCTGCAGGGTCAGTCTTCCGAGGTGGTGGAACGGCTGAGAAAACGGATGGACAGAGCCGCGAAATCCCTGGCCTTCGAGGAGGCCGCCAGGCTGCGGGACACCATCAGGGCCATCTGGAGAATCACCCGGCAGCGGATCACCTCACCCCTGAGGGAGGATTTCGACGGGGATATGTGGCAGTGCCTCAACAGGCTCCAGCAGGTGCTCCGTCTTGCCGTTATCCCCTGGAGGATCGACGGCTTCGACATTTCCCACATGTCGGGAAGGGAGACCTACGGGGTGGTGGTGGTGTTCGAGCAGGGATCGCCGAACAGTGCCCTCTACAGGAGGTTCCGGATTAAGACCGTGGAAGGGGTGGACGATTTCCGCTCCCTAGAGGAGACGGTGAGCCGCCGCTACGGTCAGTCGCTGAAGGGCGGCGAACCCCTGCCCCAGCTCGTCCTCATCGACGGCGGGCCGGTGCAGCTCGAATTTGCCCGGAAGGCCCTGGACGACCTCGGCCTGAAGGATCTGCCCGCGGTATCGCTGGCAAAACAGGAGGAACTGATATACCATACTCCTGGTGAGGGGCCCCTGCGGCTCGATTTCGGCGACTCTGCCCTGAGGCTGCTCCAGAGGGTGCGGGACGAGTCGCACCGGTTCGCCATAGAAAGCCACAGGGCGGCCCGTTCCGCCCGGCTTCGCCGGTCCGTCCTGGAGGAAATCCCGGGGATAGGCAGGCACAGGGCGGCCCAGCTTTTGGGCAGATTCGGGAGCGTCAGGAACATGACGGCGCTGCCGGCGGAGGAGCTCGCTACGGTGCCCGGGATCGGGCCGGCCATGGCGGAGCGGATTTTGTCCGTATTGAAGGAGAATATCGGTGGGACTGACCCGGAGAAAAATTGACGAGTACTTCATGAGAAGAGCCCTGAGCCTTGCTCTCAGGGGAACGGGACGAACATCCCCCAACCCCCTGGTGGGCTGCGTGGTGGTTCGGGACGGCCTGGTGCTGGCGGAGGGTTTCCACTCCCGCTGCGGCGAGGATCATGCCGAGCGGGCGGCCCTGGGCAGAGTAGCCGATGCCGCCGGGGCGGAGCTTTACGTGAACCTGGAGCCCTGTTCCCATTACGGAAGAACTCCCCCTTGCGCCCCCCTGATCGTCGAACGGGGCGTTTCCCGTGTGGTCGTCGGAATGTCGGATCCTGACGAAAGGGTCAGCGGCAGGGGGCTGGACATCCTCCGCACGGCGGGCGTAGCTGTGGAGACCGGGGTTCTTGAGGAGGAGTGCCGGTGGGTCAACCGGGGCTTCATCCGGAGGACGACCCTCGGCAGGCCCTGGGTGACTGTGAAGGGAGCGGTGAGCCTGGACGGGGGCATGGCCCTCGAAAGCGGCGAGAGCAGGTGGATCACCGGCCCGGATGCCAGGGCGGCAGCCCACCGCCTGCGGTCGGAGCACGACGCGATCCTCGTGGGGGCCGGTACCGTGGCCGCCGACGATCCCGAGCTGACGGTAAGACATACTTGCGGAGAGTCGCCGATGAGAATAGCATTGGATTCCCGGCTTTCCATTCTCCCGGAGGCGAAGATCTTCGCTCCGGGGACGATGGTGTTTACCTCGGAGGAGGCTCCCGACGAGAAGCGGGCAGCGGCCGAGGCGGCCGGAATTGACGTGGTCGCCGTTCCTTCCGGGCCCGCCGGGCTGTCCCTTGCCCATGTCCTGTCCGTCCTTGCGGCACGGGGAGTGAATTCCCTTCTCGTGGAAGGGGGTCCATCGGTTATCGCTTCCTTTTTCCGGGAGGGGCTTGCGGACGGGGTGGCACTCTTCCTTTCACCCCGGATCATGGGGAGGAACCGCCCTTTTTCCGGTTCCCTGGCTTTTGAGTCCATGGACGAAACTATCCGGATCACAGGGGCATCGGTGAAGGCCGTGGGGAATGATTTTCTGCTGGAGGGGGTGGCCGAATGTTCACCGGCCTTGTAGAAACGGTGGGAACGGTGGTGTCTCTAAGACCAGCCGGAATGTGCACCGTCATCTCTTTCCGGGCTTCCCTGTTCGCAGGAAAGCTGGTTCCCGGCCAGTCCGTGGCCGTATGCGGCGCCTGCCTGACGGTCACGGCCCTTGAGGGGGATATCTTTTCGGCGGATGTGATGCCGGAGACGCTGAAAAAGACGAAACTCCGGTCGCTCCGCCCCGGCGCGCGGGTGAACCTGGAACGGGCCCTCCGGGCGGACGGCAGGCTTGACGGCCATATCGTCACCGGCCATATCGACGGGGTGGCCCCGGTCCGGGAGATTTCCAGGGGGCCGGACGGGTTTCTGCTTACCTTTACCCTGGGGAGGGAGACGGAGCCCCTGGTGGTTCCCAGGGGCTCCGTGGCGGTGGACGGGGTAAGCCTGACGGTTGCCGGGCTGGCAGGCGCATCCTGTACCGTGGGGCTGATTCCGGCCACTCTGGAGGCCACAACTCTCGGAGACATCCGCCCCGGCGACGAAGTGAACATCGAAACGGACATCCTCGGCAAGTATGTCCGGAGGCTTCTTGAAACGGGGGCCTTCACCAACAAAAATACAGGCGCTTCTTCCCTGTCCCCGGAGTCTCTCCGGGAAGCCGGGTGGATCTAGCGCATACAGGAGGCATTTGCATGACCGCTCTGTGCGGGGACGACCGGATCAGCGGCGAAGTGTTCAGTTCCATCGAGGAGGCCGTGGAGGATATCAGGAACGGCAGAATGGTGATCGTGGTGGACGACGACTGCAGGGAAAACGAGGGCGATCTCATAATCGCCGCTTCCCTTGTCACAGCGGACGACATCAATTTTATGGTGAGACAAGCCCGGGGGCTTGTCTGCGTTCCCCTGGAAAGCGGAATTACCCGGCGGCTTCGACTGGAGCCCATGGTCAGGGAAGGAACGGACAGGCAAGGCACCGCCTTTCTCGTGACAGTGGACGCCAAGGATGGCTGTACCACGGGCATATCCGCCGAGGAACGGGCGAGAACCGCCCGGGCCCTGGCCGACCCGTCCTCGTCTCCGGATGACTTTTACCGCCCGGGGCACATGTTCCCCCTGGCGGCCCGGCAGGGGGGGGTGCTCAAGCGGGCGGGACACACGGAGGCGGCGGTGGACCTGGCCACCCTCGCCGGCTTGCCCCCGGCGGGGGTGATCTGCGAGATCATGAACGAGGACGGCACCATGGCCCGCCTGCCCGACCTGGTGACCTTCGCAGCGAAGAACGGCATGAAGATCATTTCCATCGAGGACCTGATCGCCTACCGGAGCAAGCGGGAGAAGCTGGTGGAGAAGATCGCGAGGGTTGAGCTTCCCACCTCCCGAGGCTTTTTCACCGCCCATGCCTACCGGAACGTGAATGACGACAATCTCGACCACGTGCACATGGCCCTCGTGAAGGGAGCTGTGGAGGGAAAAAAGGACGTCCTCGTGAGAGTTCATTCCGAATGCCTCACCGGCGACGTGTTCGGCTCCCTGCGGTGCGACTGCGGTCCCCAGCTCGCCAAGGCCATGGAGATGATCGAGGCCGAAGGACAGGGAGTGCTTCTCTACATGCGCCAGGAAGGGCGGGGCATAGGGATCGCCGAAAAGCTCAAGGCCTACCAGCTCCAGGAAAAAGGTATGGATACGGTGGAGGCGAACGTGGCCCTGGGATATCCAGCCGACCTGAGAGATTACGGCATCGGTGCCCAGATCCTCCAGGATCTCGGCGTGGGGAGCATCCGGCTTATCACCAACAACCCGAGAAAAGTGGTGGGACTCCAGGGACACGGCCTGGAGATCGTGGAGCGGATTCCCCTGATCATTCCGCCGAACCGTTTCAACGAACGGTATCTCGGCACGAAGGAATTAAAGCTCGGACATCTCTTTCACGTCCGGGATATCCTGAGTTAACACAGGCTGAAAGGAGCGGTCGAAATGAAAATCATAGAGGGAAAGCTCACCGGCGCAGGCCTACGGTTCTGCATCGTCGTGTCGCGGTTCAACAGCCTCTTCAGCGAGAAGCTGCTCGAGGGGGCAAAGGATATGCTTCTCCGGCATGACGTAAGCCATCATGCCATCGACGTCATAAGGGTCCCAGGCGCATGGGAGCTGCCCCTCGTGGCCAAAGAGGCGGCCCTGAGCGGGAAGTATGACGCCATCATCGCCCTGGGCGCGGTCATCCGGGGGGATACCCCCCACTTTGAATACGTCTCCGCCGAGATGTCCAAGGGACTGGCGTCGGTGGCCATGACCGAGCGGATTCCGGTGTCCTTCGGCGTGCTGACCACGGACACCATGGACCAGGCGGTGGCGCGGTCGGGCAGCAAGGGGGGCAACAAGGGAGCGGAGGCGGCCCTCGCCGCCATCGAGACCGCAAACATCATGAACGAGCTTCGCACCGGAAAGGAGAAGGAAGACCATGCTTGACATTCGGTGGATCCGCTCCAACGCGGATGAAGTCAGACAGTTCCTGGCGAACAGGAACAACGATATGGATATCGGGCCGCTCCTCGGACTCGACGAGGAGCGGCGCTCCCTGCTCACCGAGAGCGAGGAACTGAAGGCCCGCAGAAACGAAGGATCCCGGAAGGTCGGGGCAGCCAGGGCCAAGGGGGAAGACACTTCCGCCGTTATGGAGGAGATGCGGGTCATAGGCGACAGGATAAAGGACATCGACGCCCGCATTTCCGAGATCGACGGGAAGATTTCGGACATCCTCCTTTCCCTTCCGAACCGCCCCCATGATTCCGTACCGGTGGGGAAGGACGAGAACGACAACACCGAGGTCCGGCGCTGGGGTGAGCCGAAGGAGTTTTCCTTCGAGCCGAAGCCTCACTGGGATCTGGGCGAGGCCCTGGGGATCATGGACTTCGAGAAGGGGGCCTCCCTTGCCCAGAGCCGCTTCACGGTCCTGAAAGGACTGGGGGCACGGCTTGAACGGGCCCTGCTGAACTTCATGCTCGACCTTCATACGGAGAAGCACGGGTACTTGGAGGTGCAGCCGCCCTTCATGGTGAATTCGAAGACCATGCGGGGAACCGGACAGCTTCCCAAGTTCGCCGAAGACCTGTATAAATGCGAGAACGACGACCTCTGGCTTATCCCCACCGCAGAGGTGCCCCTCACCAACCTCCACGCCGAGGAAATTCTCGACGAGGGCCGGCTTCCCCTGTACTACACGGCCTATACCCCCTGTTTCCGCAGGGAGGCCGGGGCCTACGGCCGGGACGTGAGGGGAATGCTCAGGCAGCACCAGTTCGACAAGGTGGAGATGGTGAAGATCTCCCTGCCGGAGACCAGCTACGATGAGCTGGAAAAACTGACCGACAACGCCGAGGAGGTCCTCAGGGCACTCGGAATTCCCCACAGGACCATCTGTCTCTGCACGGGCGACATGGGGTTCGGGGCGAGCAAAACCTACGACGTGGAAGTCTGGCTGCCCTCCCAGCACAAGTACAGGGAGATCAGCTCCTGCAGCAACTGCGAGGATTTCCAGGCAAGGAGGATGAATACCAGGTTCCGCCCGGCCGACGGAGGCAAGCCCCGGTTCGTCCATACCCTGAACGGTTCGGGCATCGCCATAGGCAGGACGCTTATCGCCGTTCTCGAGAACTTCCAGAGGGAAGACGGCTCCATCGGGATACCGGAAGTCCTCGTCCCCTACATGGGAGGCATCACGGAAATACGCTGATATTCGGCAAATATACTCGTGGCGCCGTTCTCTCCGCCCGGAAGAAACCGTGGATTTGGGGAAAGCCTCCGGGGTGGAAAAATAGGGAAACAACTGGTAAAATCACCAAGGAAGCCTTGTATCCAGGGAGGGCTGATCATACTTTTCACGGAGAGGTTCATGACCGAGGTTTTATTTTTCGTTCCCGCTGCGGTGGTACTCTGCTTTGTTCTGCAGCGCCGCTGCAGAAAGCGAATGGAGACTGCCCAGTACAACTATTTCCGGGACATCCTTCTCGTGACCGCGTGGATTCTTGCAGCTCTGTGGGCGGGAAGTTCCGTGTCCCGTTTCATCGTGGGGATGGCCGTTTTCGCCTCCCTTGTGGGGACATGCCAGCATATCCGGCCTCACTGGGGGTGGAAACCGGTCTATCTTCTCGTGGGCTTTGTTTTCGCCGTCTTCGGGCCCAAGATCGGCTTCATCGGCCTTCCCGACGGGCAATACCATTATTTTTCCCCTGAGGTCTCCATTATCGTGACGGCTCTGTGGGTGGGCGTTTTCCCCGTCCTTCTCCAGCAGCTGGACAACATTCCGGGAATGGCAGGCCATCTTCTCGCCGTCAGCTTCTCCCTGCTTCTTCTCGCCACGGTCTTCTCCGGCCAGAACCTTCCCGACGCCTTCTTCATGTCACTGTGCGGCCTTGCCTTCCTCGGCGTCTTCTGGAGCCGCCACGGTCACATGTACCGCCGCATGGGCGAATCCCTCTCGGCTCTCTGGGGAATTCTCGTGGCGGGTACCTCGGTGCTCGGGGTGAGCAAGGGAATTACCTTCAGCACTCTTATGCTTCTCCCCCTGGGACTCTTTGCCATCCCCATGGTGGAGGCGTCCCTGCATTTTGCCGGCCTGGCTTTCCCCTCCAGGTCCCACGGAGCGGCGGTGGTGTACCGCAAGCTCATCAGCCGGGGGCTCGACCACCCGAGCGCAGTACGCTTCATCACGTCTCTCTGTGCCCTCTGCGGAGCGGTCATCGCCATCTCGCAGCTTGGGAACTCCATGTTCATGATGCTGTGGGTCAGCGCCACCATCCTTTTCACAGGCCTTGCCATCATGCCTTTCATCCGGAAAATGAAGGAGAATGCTGAATTGCCTCTGAAACCTTCCATCTGGAGCACTTCGGTCGATAATGTCTCCATGGACTATGCCCTCGCCAAGACCCGGGCGGCGGCAGTTTCCGGCAAAGGGGTCTCCCTGGTGGCCACGGTGAATGCCCTTGCCGTAATGGAAGCGGAAAAGAACGGGGAATATTCCGCAGCCCTACGGAACTCGTTCCTGACTCTTGCCGATGGTGCAGGGCTTGTCTGGGCCCTTCGTTTCCTCGGCACCCCCGTCCAGGAAAGGGTGCCTGGAATTGACTTCATGATGCGCCTGACCCGGACGGCTGCTGCGGAAGGTTTGCCGGTATACCTTCTCGGGGCCAGAGAAGAAGCGGTGAAGGGGGCTGCTGAAGCCCTGAAGGCACAGTACCCCGGCCTCGTCATCGCCGGATGGAGGAACGGCTATTTCGACCCCACCGACGCCTCAGTTGCCGCGGATATTCGTGACAGCGGGGCGAAGATCCTCTTCGTGGCCATGGGTGTTCCCCGCCAGGAGGTCTGGGTCAGGAAAAACGCCCATCTCCTCGGCGACATGGTCGCCGTCGGGGTCGGCGGGGCCTTTGACGTGGTCTCCGGAATGCTGCGGCGGGCTCCGGAAGCGTGGCAGAAGCTCGGCCTCGAATGGTTTTTCCGCCTGCTGCAGGAGCCTTGGCGATGGAAGCGGGATCTCGATCTCTTCCTTTTTATCAGCAGGGTTTTCCTCACGAAGATCGGTCTGCGTCCCTACAGGGAAAACAGGAGCATCGAGTGAAGACCGCGGCAAAGGACCTCATGAACTTTGATCTCACGTCGGTCATGGAGGACGATCTGGTGCATGACGCCATTCACATCCTCTACAGCCATAACCTTCAGGGTATTCCCGTCCTCGACGAGGACTGGAACCTCGTGGGATTCCTGTCGGAAAGCGATGTTCTCAAAAAGGCCGTTCCCACCTACCTCGAGGTGCTCGCCCGTTCTTCCTTCCTCGAGGACGAGGAGGACCTCCTTCTTTCGAGGTTTCGCTCCTTCGGAAACAAGAGGGTCGGGGAGTTCATGAACCGGAACCCCATTTTCGTGGAACCCGAGACGAGCCTCATGGCGGTGGCTGACCTGATGATCAGGAAGTCGGTGAAGCGGCTTCCCGTGGTGGAAGACGGAAAGCTCGCGGGCATGATCAGCCGCGAGGCTTTTTGTGAGTTTCTCATGGAAGAAAGTGGGACCCCCAGTGCTGAAAAAGACTAAAGTTGAAGCCCCTCCCGGTGAATTCGGAGAAATAGAAGAAGAAATTCGCCGCTTTGCGGGCGAACTGGAAGAAAAATTTGAACAGAAACAGAAAGAGTGCCATCTCGCCAGAGAACAGGCGCTCATTCGGCTTTCCGAAATGGAGGCAGAAACCCTGAGAAGGGTGGAGGCAGAATGGCAGACCCGAGAGAAAGAGCTTGAACTCCTTGCGTCCGGTCTCGAGGCGGAAATCGCGTCCGTCAGGGAAGATGTGTCCGGACGGATAGCCGGAGACGGAGCGCTGAGGGTTCTTCAGGAAAAATTCTTCGCCGCCCTACTGGGAGAAATTGAACTGTGATACGGAAAATGGTCCGCCTTGCCCTCTGGGGGGTGACAGGCAAACGCCGGGAGATCATCGAGGAACTTCACAGGCTTGGCGTGCTCCATCTCGAACAGGGCGGTCTTCGTGAAGGGACCGAATCGGACAGGCTGAATATGTTGCGCCTGCTTCGGGGCAAGGTGCTGGGGCTCATCGAGTCCCTCGGATGGGATGGATGGGCGGCCCTTTCCGAAGAGAGCATCGACTATGCGGAAAAACTGCTTTCAGCCCTGCCGCCGGAGGAACTTGCCCCTGAAATCGAGAGAAGCCTCGAGGAATTCGGGAAACGTCTCGCCGCACTCCTCGACGAAAAAACGGCCGCCGAAGATCTCCTTCTCCGAGCGAAAAAGGCGAAGGATATCCTCTGCCATTTTTCCGCGTTTTTTCGGCGGGAAGATACCGAAGATTCGGGAACGGCAATGTTGTGGCTGATTCCGCAGAATACAGTCCAGCAGGCGCTCGGTGCCCTTCACGGAGCGTTTTCCGCCCGGGGAGAACCATGGGGTGGCCGGCACCATTTCGTCCCCGACGAAAAAGACGCCCTGGGCGTACTGGCTCTCAAGGTTCCCCAGGGTCTGGAAGAAGAGGCATGGGAGATTCTTTCCCGCTGGAAGGCCCTTCCCTTGCAACTTCCTTCGTTCTGTTCCGGCGTGGCCACGGAGAACTTCCTTCCCGCCGTTGAGGAAAAAATAGAAGAGCTTACCGGCCGTATCGGGGCCCTTTCCGGTGATCTGCGCCGGACGTCGGAGGAGTGGGGGCCCCGGCTTGCCGCTCTGTTCCTCTTCATCGACGCCCGAACGGAGCAGGCCGCGGTGGAAGCCGGTCTCGATCTCTCGGCGGACACCTTCACCCTCCACGGGTGGCTCCCGGAGGACGCCCTCGACTCCACGATGTCAGCCCTGAAAGGCCGGTTCGGCGGTGACGTGCTTATTCAGTGGAGGTACCCGGGGGAAAAGGAATGGAGCAATGTGCCCACCTCCCTGAAAAATTCGTCCTTGTGCGCCCCCTTCGAGCTGTTTCTGAAACTTCTGCGACCACCCGCCTATTCCGGGGTAGATCCTACTGCCGCAGTGGCCCTTTTTTTCCCCTTCTTCTCCGGGTGCATGATCGGCGACATGGGGTACGGGGTGCTGATTCTCCTTCTCTCTCTCAGGCTGAAGAAGGCGAAGCGTCCCCTGTTACGGGACATCGGCTCCATTCTCATCGCTGTTTCACTCTGGAGCGTTGTCTGGGGGGCAGCCTGGGGCGAATTCTTCGGCGACGCGGGGCACAGGCTCTTCCACCTTGAACCCTTGTGGTTGGAGCGTTCGGTGAGCGTTCTCCCTGTGGTGGTCTTTACTGTGGCCCTCGGGGCGGCCCACGTCTTTTTCGGGCTTCTCCTGGGAATATACCAGGGAATCAGGAACAGACACCGTCATGTCTGGATGGAAAAAGCGGGGAACCTTGTAGTGCTCCTTGCCCTTGTGGCCGGGCTCACAGCCCTGAGGGGGAAGCTGCCCGGGGGAATCTTCACCGTGCCCCTTTCCCTCCTTGTCATCGGGCTTGCCCTTCTCATCAGGGGCGGAGGTATCGGCGGCATCATCGAGACCCTGGGGAGCATCGGCAATATCATCAGTTACGTCAGAATCGCGGCCATCGGCCTTTCTTCCGCCATCCTGGCCATCGTGGCCTCGAAGTTTCTCGATGTCTTCGGTTTGTCCGTCTTCGGCATCTTTCTGGCCCTCATGATTCATCTTCTGAATTTCGTGCTGGCCATCGGCGGCTCCGGCCTCCATTCGGCCAGGCTTCACTACGTGGAGTTCTTCAGCAAGTTTTATTCCGGAACAGGGAAAGAATACATACCATTTCAGCGAAGGAGCGGATCCTCGTGGAAAAAGCACTCATAGCCCTTGCAGCGGCTCTCGCGGTCGGAATTCCTGCCGTTGCCACAGCCTACGCCCAGGCAAAAATCGGAAGCGCCGGCGCCGGAACCGTGGCTGAAAAACCGGAGACAGGAGGTACCATCATCATTCTTGAAGCCATTCCCGAGACCATGGTCATCCTCGGCTTCGTGGTGGCCATCATGCTCATTCTCCAGTTCGCCTGAGGGACCGGCAGGAAATGACCGGCGGGAGGGACCTCGAGTCCTTCAAGGAGGCGCTCGAAAGAGAGCATCTTGAGAAGGTACGTCTTCTGGAGATGGCCAGGGATGAGGAGATAGCCGATCTCATCGCCGCAAGGAGACTTTCGGTCCAGAAAAAAGTGGCCGCCCTTCGGAAGGAACAGGAAGACCGCTTTCGTTTGCTGGCGGAGGAAACGAGGAAGAATGCCTCCGCTTCTGCGACGGCATTCTTCCTGGAAGCGTTTTCGAACCTGACCGCCTCTTTCGGCGAGGAGCTCCGGAAGATGGCCGAAACTCTCCGAATTTCCGACAGGGAGCGGTACGGCCGGGCGCTTTCCAGGCTGGCCGAAGAGGCCCTGGAGTGCTTCGGCAGGCCTGCCGTTCTTCTCGTGGAGAAGGGCGAAGGCGAATTGCTCCGCAAAACGGCAGAGAACGGCGGTCTTTTCGACGGAGTGGAAATCAGGGAAGCAAATCTGAACGGATGGGGTGGCTGCCTGGCGGAGACGGAAAACGAAATTTTAGACAATACCCTTCTCACGCGGTGGGGAAGGATGTCTGCGTGTTTTTCCCTCAGTCTCTCCCGGCTCATGCATGATTCCTTCATTGAAATTCATCGACGAATCTCCCAATTATGAATATCTGAACGCCGTTGTCAGGGCGAGAGGAACACGGCTTCTCGGAAGGGAAGTCTTCATCCGGCTTGCTTCCGGTTCCCTCGAGGACATGGAGCTTTTCCTGCTCGAAAGCCTGTACGGGTCGAGATACCGCGAGCAGCTCGCCACCGGTGGAGGATCGCTCCTCGGGCGGATCGAAAACGCGCTGGCCGGGGGCGCGGCGGATATTCTGCAGGAAACGGCTTCCCTCGCCCGTGGGGAAAGCCTCCTTTTTTTTTCCGTGATTCTCTCCCAGGGGGACCTGCACAACGGGCGGATTCTTCTCCGAGCATCTCCGGGCGGAATTCGTCCGAAGAATTCCCCTGCATGGCACAGGTATTCCCTTGCGGCATCCTCCTTTTATGACGACCTGTGGAAAAAATGCTCCACGCCGGCAGAGGGGGCTGTCCGATGCCACGAGGAAAATTTTGATTTTGCCCGTATCCTGGGGGAGTCCTACAGGGTGCTCCATGAAACGGGCGATCTCTTCAGGGCCGAGCGGGCCCTTTATTCCGGATGGTTCGCCTGGTGGCGGGAACGGATCAGGGGGAGGAACAACGAAAACGGCAGGAGAATGGCGGAATATCTCGGCAGGCTGACAGATCTCTGGAATTTCAGCATCTGGCTCCGTCCCAGGGAAGCGGCATACGGTGAACGGGCCTTTCTTCCCGGAGGATGGGGTTTTTCCCGGGAAGCCCTTGAATCCCTGGAGGACCCGGAAAAACTGTTTTCCGGGTCAGGCTGGTCCTTCGCGGCGGGAAAACAGGGGAAATTATCCCGGTCCGACCTTTTCCGCTCCTTCCAACGGCATTTTTACGAGTGGCAAAAGAGCCTCTACAGAAAGAATCTCCTCGGCATCGACGTTTCCATAGGATATGCGGCTCTGGCGGTGCAGGAATGGAAGAATCTTTCCATGCTCGCCGTGGGCCTTTCGCTGCGCATGCCTGCCGCGGAGCTGGAACGGCATCTTTTCCTGCCGGAGGAGGAAGACCATGGCTGAAACGGGTAGAGGATTCGCCGTGGGGAGCCAGATTTTCGCGGACCTGTGGTCCCTTCTCGGACTTGTGCCCCTCCCCTGTGAATCTCCGGGGGAGTCGGCTTCGGTTTTTACCGCTCTTTCAGCGGAAAGGGCCGCTTTCGTGGTGGTGGAGAAAGCGTGGTTCAACGGGCTCCCTGAATCGGTCAGAAGGCGGCTGGAAAAATCGGCCGATCCTGTCTGGATCCAGTTTCCTTCCTGCGAAAGCGGGGAGATGAGGTGACAGAGCACATGGAAAAAAAAAGAGGAAGAGTGGTGGGCGTTTCGGGGCCGGTGGTGACGGTGGTCCCGGAGAGGCCCGCCGCCATGTTTGAAGTCGCGAGGGTAGGGGAGGAAGGGCTTCTCGGTGAAGTGATCCGCATTGAACGGACCTGCGTTCGCGTACAGGTCTACGAGGATACGGACGGCATTGCCTCGGGGGCTCCCGTGGTGTTCGAGGACGACCTGCTTTCGGTTGACCTCGGACCGGGGCTCCTGGGCGGCGTTTTCGACGGCATCGGCCGTCCCCTCGACGTTCTGGGGAAGGAAGGCATCTTCCTTCCCAGGGGCGCGAATCCCGGCCGGAGAAACACGGCCGGGAAATATGCCTTTGAACCGGTGGCGGTGCCGGGCGACACTCTCTCGGCAGGGGATCTCCTCGGCACCGTCCGGGAGAATCCATCCTTTGTTCATTCCGTGATGGTCCCTTCGGACCAGCTCCCGGGAAAGGCCGCCTGGATCGCCCCTTCGGGCCGGTATGCTCCGGACGATCTGATTGCGCGGCTCGAGGACGGAAGAGAGTACACCATGATCCAGAAATGGCGGGTCAGGGTACCCCGGCCGGTGAAACGGCGCCTTCCTTTCGAAATTCCCCTGCTGACGGGGCAGCGGATTCTCGACACCCTTTTCCCCGTCCCCCTGGGCGGAGCGGCGGTGCTTCCCGGAGGATTCGGCACGGGCAAGACGGTAACCCAGCAGTCCCTGGCGAAGTGGAGTTCCGCCGACCTTATCATTTATATCGGGTGCGGCGAGAGGGGGAACGAGATGACGGAGGTCCTGGAGGAATTCCCGGGACTGGTGGACCCCGTGAGCGGCGGTCCTCTCATGGACAGGACGATCCTCGTGGCCAACACCTCCAACATGCCCGTGGCGGCCAGGGAGGCGAGCATCTACCTCGGAATGACCATGGGAGAATATTTCCGTGACATGGGCTATAACGTGGCTATCATGGCCGATTCAACGTCCCGGTGGGCGGAGGCCCTCAGGGAGATCGGGGGCAGGCTTGAAGAGATGCCCGGCGAAGAGGGATACCCCGCCTACCTCGGGTCTCGGCTCGCCCAGTATTACGAACGGGCGGGGAGGGCGGAAGCCCTGGGGTCCCCGTCAAGAAACGGCTCCATCACGGTGGTGAACGCCGTTTCTCCCGCCGGGGGGGATTTCTCGGAACCGGTGACCCAGGCGAGCCTCCGCATGTCCGGGGCCTTCTGGGCCCTGGACAAAGCGCTGGCCCAGCAGCGTCATTTCCCGGCGATCAACTGGAGCCAGAGCTATACCCTCTACGAGGGGATGCTCGCCCCGTGGTTCCGGGAGAACCTCGGGGAGGAATGGTTCGCCCTCCGGGAGTACCTCAGGGATTTGCTGGAACGGGAACAGTCCCTCCTGGAACTGGTGCAGCTGGTGGGCAGGGACGGGCTCTCCGAAGAAGACAAGTGGACTCTGTTCATGGCCGAACTGGCCAGGGTGCTTTTTTTGCAGCAGAATGCCTTCGTTCCTGAAGACGCCTCATTCGCCCCGGAACTCCAGAAATTGTACCTCCTTCAGTTGAGGGAATGCGACAGGACCGTCCGGTCGGCCCTGTCGCGGGGAATCCTCTTCGACCAGGCAGCCGCGCTGCCCCTCAGGTCGGAACTCCTGGCGCTGAGGGTCCTAGGAAGGGAAGAAATGGCCGCACGGGGAGAGAAGTGGAGGAACCGCCTGGCGGCGGAGCTCGAAAAGATCGAGGTGATGCCCCAATGACGGTTCTGTACCGTGAAGGATTCCGGAGGATTGAAGGCATAAGCGGCCCCCTTCTTTTCGTGAGGGGGATCGCCCGGCCCGCCTGCGGCGAACTTGTCGCCGTGGAGTCGGGTAGGGAAAGACGAACGGGCCGGATTCTCCAGATCGATGGGGACCTTTCGGTCATCCAGGTGTTCGAGGGGACCATGGGGCTCGCCCCCGGGAGCGTCACGGTGTGGCTCGAACGGGACGTCCTCAGGATTCCCGCCGGAGACGGTCTGATCGGACGGGTGTTCGACGGGAGAGGGAACCCCCTCGACGGGCTGCCTGCCGGTTTCGCCGATGAATTTATTGCCGTGGGTGGCTCTCCCATCAACCCGGTGAGGAGGAGCAGCCCGGATACTTTCGTTGAAACGGGGGTTTCCGCCCTGGACCTCATGAACACCCTCGTCCGAGGGCAGAAACTGCCCGTCTTCTCCGGGGCGGGCCTGCCCGCCAACGAACTGGCCGTCCAGATCGTGAGCGGAGCCAGGATTCCCGGCTCGGAAGAACCCTTCCTCGTGGTCTTCGCCGCCATGGGCATTACCCGCAGGGAAGCCCAGTTTTTCATGAATTCTTTCCGGGAGTCGGGGGCCCTGCGGAACGGCGTCTTCTTCCTGAACCTCGCCGGTGATTCCACGGTGGAGCGGCTGCTTACGCCGAGGGTCGCCCTTGCGGCGGCGGAATACTTCGCCTTTTCCAGGGGATACAACGTCCTCGTGGTGATGACCGACATGCTTGCCTACTGCGACGCCCTGAGGGAAGTGGCCGCCGCCAGGGAAGAGGTGCCGGGGAGAAGGGGCTACCCCGGGTACATGTACTCCGACCTGGCCGAGCTGTACGAACGGGCAGGCTGCATCTCGGGAGCGCCGGGAAGCGTGACCCAGATACCCATCATCACCATGCCGGACGACGACATTACCCACCCGGTGGTGGACCTTTCGGGCTATATCACCGAGGGGCAGATCGTGCTCGACCGGAGAATCCAGGATAAGGGAATCTATCCTCCCGTCGATGTGCTTCCCTGTCTGAGCAGACTGATGAACAAGGGGATAGGAAGAGGGAAAACCTTCCCGGTGCACAGAGCCCTCGCCGACCAGCTCTACGCCTCCTACGCCAGGGCCAGGGAAGTGGAGCGGATGCGGCTGATCGTGGGTGACGACGGGCTCACTGCCGTGGAAAAACAGTATCTCGGGTTCGGCACGGCCTTTGAGAAAACGTTCCTCGGTCAGGGAAGCGCACGAAGAACCCTGTCCGAGTCTGAACGGTGCGCCTGGAAATGTCTTGAAACCCTCCCGAGAAGCGAACTTTTCAGGCTGCCTGAAAGCTACGTGGTCGAAAGCCTCGGTTATTCGGCCGCTTCCCCGGAGTCATGAACGGCAGATCTTCCGGCCCTCCCACCAGGGAACACCTCCTGTCAACCCGGCGGCGAATCAATGCGGTAAGTCACGGCAAGAGGCTTCTCGAAAGGAAACGGGATGCCCTTGTGCGGGCCGTGGACGAAGAGCGCCGGCTCTACAGGGAGACGGAAAAAGCCTTTCTTCTCGCCGCAGGGAGGATTACCTTCCTGTATTCCCTGGTGAGGCTCTTCGAGGGCGACGGCGCCGTCCGTTACCTGTCCGCCGGAAATGTGCCCCTTCCGATAGGGGTGGACAAGAAATCCGTTATGGGATGCCGGTATTCCTTCTTTTCCCCTTCGCCGGAAGGGAAGGACCGGCTTTCCTGGAAGCTTCCCTTCGACCCCGCCGTGACTTCCCTCGCGGTTGAGGACCTCCTGAAAGCCCTTGGAGAAAGCGAAGACTGCGTCTGGAGGTACATCAACCTGAAGACGAAGATAGGGGCCATCGAACGGGAACTTTCCCGGACCACCCTGAAAATAAACACCCTTGAACACGTGGTTCTTCCCTCCCTGGTGAAAGAGGTGAAACGGATAGAGGATCTACTCGCCGAAAGGGAACGGCAGGAAAAATTCGTGGCGAAAAGGGTGGGGAAGAAGAAACGGTCGGCCCCGGCGGGAAATAGGTGAAATATACTGGACACAAACTATGAAAATCATTATTCTTAGTGTCGGAAAAACAAGGGACGGTCATTTTGCCGCCCTGGCTGACCGTTATTTTGAGCGGATCTCTCCTTTCCTGAAAGCAGGTATTGAAGTTGCGCCTGAGTCGAAGGACGGCAATGCCGCCCGGAAGGTCGAGCGGGAGGGAAAGGAGATTCTGAAGAAGATTCGGGAACGGGATTACGTGGTCATTCTTGACGAGGGAGGCGAGGAAACGGACAGCTTCTCTTTTGCCCGGTGGCTCTCGGCGAAGCTCGACGAGTCGGGGGGCAGGATCGTGTTCGTCATCGGTGGTGCCTTCGGCCTCGCAGGAGAAGTAAAGGAGAGGGCGGATCATTCCCTTTCCTTGTCGAAGATGACCATGCCCCACGAATTATGCCGCGTATTCCTTGCGGAGCAGCTCTACAGGGCATGTACCATTCTCAGGGGGGTGGACTACTCTCACTGAGATTTTTATCAGGGAAAAGGAGTGTGGTTTGCTTGAACATGGACAAGATCATGAAACAGGCGCAGAAGATGCAGGCCCAGATGGCAAAGGTCCAGGAGGAGCTTGCGGGAGAAAAGGTGGAGGGAAGCGCCGGGGGCGGAATGGTCACCGTGACGGCGAACGGCCAGGGGGACGTGGTCGGTGTCCGTATCGACCCGGAGGTTATGAAGGGCGACGACGTGGAAATGCTCGAGGACCTGGTGCTTGCGGCGGTGAACGAAGCTCTGCGCCGCAGCAAGGAGCTTGCCGCCGAGAGAATGGGACGGATTACCGGCGGCCTGGGTTCCATGGGGCTGTTCTAGGAGTTCTCCGTGTCACTGCCTGATTCCTTCGAAAGGCTTACTGTCCTTTTTCGTAAGTTTCCGGGTGTCGGGGCGAAAACGGCCCGGAGGATGGCTTTTTTTGTTCTCCAGCAGCCCGTTTCCTACGCCGAGGAGCTTGCGGCCTGCCTTTCAGGGCTGAAAGACCGCATATTCACCTGTTCCCGGTGCGGAAACATCACCGACAGGGAACCCTGTGCCGTCTGCAGCGACCTTCTGCGGGACAGGTCGACCCTCTGCGTGGTCGAATCTGTGGAGGATCTTATCAGCATCGAACAGGCAGGAGTTTATTCGGGACTGTACCATGTTCTGGGGGGGAGGGTCTCTCCCCTCGACGGGGAGGATCTCGACGAGGAGTGCCTCTCCGGGCTAGAACGCCGCATAGATGAAGACAACATAAGGGAGGTGATTATCGCCACGAACCCGAGGATCGAAGGAGACCTTACCTACCATGCCATTGTGGACCGGCTTGCAGAAACCGACGTCTCCATTTCGCGGCTGGCCTACGGCCTTCCCGTTGGAGGGAGCATCGAGTTTGCCGACAGGACGACCCTTCTCGCCTCCCTCGAATCCAGGGTGACGGTAAAGCGGAAAGGATAAGTCCTCTGTCGGGAGGAAACAAGCGAGCTCCTTTTTTACAAGCCCCTTCCCAGGTGGGAAGGAGAACAACCGACTGCAAGAGAGGTGAAACTATGACGGAGGGTTTTGGGAAGATTGTCAGGATGATCTTCTCCGGGCTGGTTCTTCTGCTGGGCGGCATGATCGGAGCCCAGGCGGCCCATCTCATTTTCCCCCTTGTTCCGGAAGAATGGTTCATGGCGGGGAAATCGTGGTTGCCCCTGTGGCTTCCGGGTAAAATCTTCATTACGATTATTTCAGTGGTTTTATTCGCCTTTCTCGGCTTGATCCTTTCACCCGTTTTTTTGCGGCTGTTCGGTCTTATGGGAGCATTTTTCGAAACACACCTGAAGAACACCAGCTGGTCCGAGATCACCGCAGCCACCATAGGCATGATCGTCGGCCTCATCATCGCGAATCTCTTGGCGCTCCCCTTTTCCGATTTCCCCTTCGGAAGCTATCTCGCGGTGATACTGAACATTGTTCTGGGGTATCTCGGAGCGAGGATACTGCTGAAGCGCCAGAGCGACCTGCACCATGTCCTGGGCCCCATACAGGGGCTGAAGGAGAAAATCTCCATGATCCGGGGGCAGCGGGAGAGGCGCGATGAGGGCGGGATGCAACTTTCCGCTGAAGAACGGCAGTGGTGTGCGGGCCGAAAGATCCTCGACACGAGCGTCATCATAGACGGGAGGATTCTGGACGTCGCCAGGACGGGCTTTCTCGAGGGAGTGATCGTCATTCCCCAGTTCGTTCTCCTGGAGCTTCAGGCGGTGGCGGACTCCACCGACCCGGCGAGAAGAACGAGAGGGAGGCGGGGTCTTGACGTGGTGAACGAACTCCAGCAGCTGGGCGACCTTCAGGTCGAAATAGCCGACACGTCCCTGAAGACCCTCAGGGCCGAGTCGGTGGACAGCGGCCTCGTAGCCCTCGCGGACAAGCTCGGCGGACAGATTCTCACCACGGACTACAACCTGAACAAGCTCGCCCAGATTCAGGGCATCAGGGTGCTCAACGTGAACGATCTTGCCAACGCACTGAAACCGATGCTTCTTCCAGGCGAAACCATCATCATCGATGTGATCAGGGAAGGCAAGGAACCCCACCAGGGCGTGGGATACCTGGACGACGGAACCATGTTTGTCGTCGAGGACGGAGAAAACTTTATCGGCAAGCGGGTGGAGGTGGTGGTCACATCCATGCTTCAGACCTCCGCCGGGAGGATGGTCTTCGGGCGGGTCAGGAAGGAAGTCCGGTCCTGATGGAAGGGTTTTCCCTGGTGGTGGTGGTTGCCGGCCGGGGCCGGCGGACCGGGGGGAGCACTCCCAAGCAGTACCGCAGGCTTGGAGGCCGCATGTTATGGGAATGGAGCGCTCTTCTCGCAGAAAAGCTCTTTGCGGGCGGTGTCATAAGCGATGCCGTCTTTGTCGCCCCGGCGGGGGATGAGCCCCTTTTTTCCGGAAAGCTTTCGGGGTATTCCTTCCCGTTTTCGGTGACTTCGGGGGGAGCTGAAAGAAACGATTCGGTACTCAACGGCCTGCAATGCGCGAAAGGAGAGTATGTCCTCGTCCACGACGGGGCCAGGCCCTTCGCCGATGAAGCGCTGTGCCGGCGGATTACGGCATCGGTGACAGGGAGGAAGGGTATCGTCCCCCTTCTTCCCGTTACCGACGCCCTGAAGAAAGAAGAAGCGGGAACCCTTCGGCCCTTCCCCCGGGAGGGCCTTTTTCTCACCCAGACACCCCAGGGATTCCCGAGGGAGAAGCTGGAACAGGTCCTTCGTTCCCACGGGAAAGGGGCCAGGGATGAAGGGGAGGCATGGATACGGGCAGGCCATGAACTCGGATCGGTGGAGGGGGACAGGCGAAACATGAAAATCACCTGGCCCGAAGATTTTGACCTTGGAGAGAGCCGCTTCCGGCGGACCTTCAGGACGGGGATCGGGTATGACATCCACCCCCTCGTGCCGGGAAGGCGGTTCGTCCTGGGAGGAGTGTTCTTTCCGGATTTTCCCCTCGGGTTTCAAGGGCATTCCGACGGTGATCCCCTGGTCCACGCTTTCTGTGACGCCATCCTTGGCGGAGCGGGGCTGGGTGATATTGGAACTCTGTACCCCGCGTCGGACAGGAAGTACAAAAACATTCAGAGTCTACTTTTGCTGGAGGATGCCGCCCGGAGAGTTTTGTCTGCGGGATGGTCCCTCGAATGGGCCGACTGCGTGGTGATTGCCCAGGAACCCAGGCTTTCCTCCCGTCTGCAGGAGATGGTGAAGACCATGGGGAATGCCCTGCCTTCGGGATGGAAGAACAGGGTTCACCTGAAGGCGAAATCCGGCGAAGGCGAGGGAGCGGTGGGAAACTGCTGCTCTGTGGTCTGCCACGTCGTCGCCACTCTTTCGATCCGAGAGTTGGAAAGGGATGTCCTGCCGGAAAAGGCCTGACAGGCGATTCCCGCACGGAAAGAGAAGCTCCGGCGGCGGGATATGAGGAGCGGAACCCCTTCCTGCCTGAAATTTCCTTTGGTTTTTCTGGGGGTTGTTTCTTTCCCGACTTCGGCCTACAATTTCCCAAAGTCTTTTCGCCCCCCGAAGGGCAAGGAGGTTCCCCGATGAAATTTGAAAAAAAATTCGTTT
This sequence comes from Aminivibrio sp., assembly GCF_016756745.1. Classification (NCBI taxonomy): domain Bacteria; kingdom Thermotogati; phylum Synergistota; class Synergistia; order Synergistales; family Aminobacteriaceae; genus Aminivibrio; species Aminivibrio sp. The sequence goes on along the minus strand of NZ_JAESIH010000044.1, from coordinate 56,912 downwards.
CCTATGAAGGCTTCACGTTTGATGATGTCCTTCTTGAACCCGGTTACAGCGAAGTGCTTCCCTCCGAGGTCTCCATCAGGACCAGACTCACGGAAGGCATTGTGCTCAACATCCCTCTCTGCAGCTCCGCCATGGACACGGTGACTGAATCCCGTCTGGCCATCGCCGTCGCCCGGGAGGGCGGAATCGGGATCATTCACCGGAACATGTCCATAGAGAAGCAGGCCAGGGAAGTGGACGTGGTGAAGCGATCGGAATCGGGCGTCATCGTAGATCCTTTCTTCCTTCATCCCGAAGACAGTGTGAGCGAGGCCATCGGCTTGATGGAACATTTCCATATTTCCGGCGTCCCCATAGTGGACGAGGGCAAAAAACTCGTGGGCATCATCACCAACAGGGATCTTCGTTTCGTTACCGACTTTGAGCAGCCCATTTCCAGGGTGATGACCAGGGAAAACCTCATCACTGCCCCGGAAGGGACCACCATGGCGGATGCCCAGTCCATCCTCATGAAATACAAGGTGGAGAAGCTCCCCATCGTGGACGGGAACGGCACGCTGAAAGGTCTCATCACCATCAAAGACATCCAGAAGGCGAAGGACTTCCCCAATGCGGCTAAAGACGAAGGAGGAAGACTTCGGGTCGGAGCCGCCGTTGGTGTGGGGACAGACCTTGCTGAAAGAGCGGCCGCCCTTGTAAAGAGCGGGGTGGACGTCATCGTGGTCGATACGGCTCACGGCCATTCGAAAAAAGTTCTCGATTCCGTCAGGATGCTCCGGGCGTCGTATCCCGATCTTGTGCTCATCGGAGGAAACATTGCCACGGCATCGGCCGCGGAAGCCCTCATCGAGTCGGGAGTCGACGCCGTCAAGGTGGGTGTGGGCCCGGGAAGCATCTGTACCACCCGGATTATTGCCGGTACCGGCGTTCCCCAACTGGCGGCCATTTACAACGTGGCCCAGGCGGCCCACAGAAAAGGGAAGACGGTGATCGCCGACGGCGGCATCCGTTTTTCCGGCGACATTGTCAAAGCGCTCGCGGCGGGAGCTGATTCGGTCATGATCGGATCGCTGTTCGCCGGTACCGAGGAAAGCCCGGGAGAACTGATCATTTACAGGGGCCGCTCCTACAAGAGCTACAGGGGAATGGGCTCTCTCGGGGCAATGAAGGACGGCTGCAGCAAGGACAGATATTTTCAGGAAGGGGCAGGAAATGATAAACTTGTTCCGGAGGGAATAGAAGGTCTTGCCCCCCACAAGGGAGCCCTGTCCGGGGTAGTCTTCCAGCTCGCCGGCGGTCTGCGGTCGGGAATGGGCTACGTGGGTGCGAAAGATATTCCCGATCTTCAGGAAAAGGCACAGTTCGTGCGGATATCCGCAGCCTCGGTCAAGGAGAATCATCCCCATGACGTGGTGGTGACCAAGGAAGCACCGAACTACTGGGTCGAGTAGACCCGCGGCCGGAAAGGAGGGGTCCTTCCGTGCGGGGAGCGAAGGTTTTTGAACGGAACACCTTCCAGGACGAGTATGCGTGGATGGGAGTGCTCGATCTTCAGGGGCTCGTTGAAGAAACGATCGCGGAGGATATTTTTTCGACTTACGACCCCATGGATTTCAAAGCGAACATTGATGAGTGGTGGCCTGAGTTCATCTCTGATTTTTGCCTGTAGCGGAAATTTGTATTTGTTCCCAATGATGTGCTATACTTCAATGTGGTGTTTCTTCGGAGAGACTTTTCAAAGAGTGGGTTCCCCCACTCTTTGTTTTTTAATAGGCCTGCAGGGAGAGATCGGCATGGACGAAGACAGAGGGAAAGAGAAATTCGGTGCCCTGAGGAAAATAGTCGAGGGGCTCGGTTACGAATGTGTGGGCGTTACCCTCGGAAATGAAGAGAAACGGGCAATTCTGAGGGTCTACATTGATTCCCTCGGAGGCATTCTTGTCAAGGACTGCGAAACGGTCTCCAGGGCACTCAACCGCTTCCTGGACGAAAACGAGGACTATGTCCGGGGCCAGTTCTACCTGGAGGTGAGTTCCCCCGGGATCGAGCGGCCTCTCTTTACCCTTGAGGACTACCGGAAATTCACCGGAAAGAAAATCAGGGTCAGGACCAGGCAGGAAATCGGCGGACAGAAGCGATTTACCGGCATCCTCCTGGGCGCGGAGGAGGATGGGACGGTTCTTCTGCGGCTCGAGACAGGCAGAGGGGCGGATGAGGATGAAGCGGTCCGTATCCCCTTTGAAACAATAACAAAAGGCAATCTTGTATTTGAGGAACAGGAGAAGCAGGACAAAAGGAGGAGTTCATAAATGCAGCTTGGGCGTGATTTCGTCCGCGCTTTGGCCCAGATCACGAAGGAGAGGGGACTGTCCCAGGAGGTTATCGCTTCCAGCCTGACCGCGGCCCTTATATCGGCATATAAAAAACACCAGGGCGGAAACCAGGATGTGGAAGTCCATATCGATACGGAGAACGGCGATATCTCCATCTGTGAAGTGAAGCACATCGTGGCGGACGTCGTGTCGCCGGATACGGAAATCTCCCTTGCCGATGCCCAGGCCATGGGATTCGTGGACGTGGCCGAGGGCGATTTTATCCGCATAGAGAAAAACCCCGAGAATTTCGGCAGAATTGCGGCCCAGACCGCCCGGCAGGTTATCATGCAGAGGCTGAAGGATGCCGAGCGGCAGATCATTTTCGAGGAGTTCTCCGACCGGGTGGGGGACCTCGTCACCGGTGTCGTCTTCAAATCGGAAAACGACCAGGTGCTCATCCGCCTCAACGACCGCACCGAAGCGATTCTTCCTAGGGAAGAGCGCATCGTGAACGAGAAGTATATCCCAGGCGAAAGGCTCAAGTTTTACCTTCTTGACGTGCGGCAGACCACCCGCGGACCGAGAATCGTTGTTTCCCGGACCCATCCCGGCCTGCTGAGAAAGCTTCTTGAGCTGGAAGTACCCGAGATCCAGGAAGGGGTTATCGAAATAAAGAACATCGTCCGCGAGGCCGGGGCGAGAGCCAAGGTGGCGGTCCAGACTCTCGACATGAACGTGGATCCCGTGGGAGCCTGCGTGGGGAACGGCGGGGCCAGGATCAAGTCCGTCAGCAAGGAGCTCTGCGGCGAAAAGGTGGACGTGATCATCTGGAGCAGCGATCCCCTCCAGTACATCCGGAACTCCCTTTCCCCCGCGAAGATCGTCAAGATCGAGCCCGTTCTCGAACAGGAAAAAGCCGTCACCGTTTTTTCGCGGCCTGACCAGCTTTCCCTCGCCATCGGGAAGGCGGGGCAGAACGTTCGCCTGGCCGCGAGGCTCACGGGATGGAAAATTGACATCAATGCCCTGGAACCGGAGAGAATGCCGACGCTCCACGATATTTTCCAGGACATCATCGACGACAGCGGCGCTGAATAGAGGGACGCCCATGATGCGGCGGCGACCAAGGACCTGCGTCGGGTGCAGGCAGGAGTCCCCCAAGAGGGAAATGCTGAGAATAGCCCGCAACGCTGCGGGAGATGTTTCCGTAGACCCTTCCGGCAGGCTTCCCGGGAGGGGAGCTTACGTGTGCCTCAAGGAAGAATGCATTCTCAGCGCCAGGAAAAGGGATGCTCTCTCAAAAGCCCTCAGGGTGAAAGTAGATGCCGGTGTGTACGACACCCTTCTTGAAATGGCTGCCGGAGCTGAAAGCAAGGGGGAAAAGGAGCAGTGAAAAACCGCAAGGAAGCCCTGCTTTCGGTTCTCGGCATGGCACGAAGAGCGAACGTCCTGCAAATTGGTCAGGATATAGTAAAATCTTCCTTGGCCCGAGGAGAAACGCTCATGGTGTTTTTCGCAGCGGAAGGAGAATCGTCTTTCTACCGATCCCTGCAGAATGGGAGGTTTGCAGAAAAAAGCACGATCACTGTTCTGCCGGATATTTCCGGAAGCGAACTTTCTGCGGCTATCGGTTCAGGTAATGTGAAGGTTGTTGCTTTACCGTTACGCAGCGGCTTTGCACGTTCTATTTCGCAACTGCTTGCGGAAGGGGGAGACGTAAATGAGTAAAATCCGGGTATATGAGCTGGCCAAACTGCTCGGCAAAAGTAACAGGGAACTGCTTAATATTCTGATCGACCTTGGGGTCGACGTAAAGAGTCATATGAGTTCCATTGACAACGATATCGCCCAGCTGGTGGAGGATTCCCTCCGGGGAGCTCCCGGCACGGAAGGGCCTGGAAAAAAGGAAGAGGAGCGCAGCGTGATAAAAACAGAATCTTGCGAGGTTTCAAAGGGATCCACCGTCAAGGCGGTTGCCCAGCTTATCGGTATCTCCCCTGCGGAAGCGGTGAAGTGTCTCATCTCCGCCGGCCTGATGGTCCCGGCGGACAGCCCGGTGGACGAAAAGTGCCTGAAAGTGCTGCAGGACGCCTATAACGTGGTTCTCACCATGGCATGCGAAGACAATACTGAAAAAGAAGGCGCCGACGGAACCTGCACCGTCATCAAGAGACCCCGGTCTCAAGGGGACCACTTGGAACCCCGCCCCCCCATAGTCACCGTCATGGGACACGTCGACCACGGCAAAACCACCCTGCTCGACTTCATACGGAAGACGAACATCACCGCCAGGGAAGCCGGCGGCATCACCCAGCACATCGGAGCTTCCACCGTCATGCACGACGGAAAGGAAATCGTCTTCCTTGACACTCCCGGCCACGAGGCGTTCACCTCCATGCGGGCCAGGGGAGCCCAGGCGACGGACATTGCCATTCTTGTGGTGGCGGCGGACGACGGCGTGATGCCCCAGACGAGGGAGGCCATAAACCACGCGAAGGCGGCGGGAGTTCCCATCATTGTGGCCATCAACAAGATCGATAAGCCTGCCGCCAAGCCGGACAGGGTCCGGCAGCAGCTCTCCGACATCGGTCTCGTTCCCGAGGAATGGGGCGGAAACACCATCATGGTGGAAGTATCGGCAAAGAGCGGTCAGGGAATACCTCAGCTCCTCGAGATGATTCTCCTTGTGGCGGAGATGGAAGAGCTCAAGGCCGACCCCACCGTGAAGCCCCGGGGAGTGGTCGTTGAAGCCAAGCTTGACAAGGGCAAGGGGCCTGTGGCGACTGTCCTTGTACAGGAAGGCACCCTCTGCAAGGGTGATATCCTCCTTTTTGACACTGCCTGCGGGAAAATTCGTGCCATGATCGACTCGGAAGGAAAAATGATCGACTGCGCCGGACCGAGCACCCCCGTGGAGATTCTCGGCCTCGCAACGGTACCTCAGCCCGGTGAGCTTTTCACCTCCGTGGAGAACGAGAGGATAGCCCGGGACGCCCTGAGCTCCAGGGAGCAGGTACTGAGAAATGCCCTGCAGGGGGTGCCCAGGAAGCTCAGCCTGGAGGACCTTTATTCCCAGCTCAAGGAAGGGGATATTCCCCAGCTCAATCTGGTTCTCAAGTGCGACGTCCAGGGATCGAGCGAAGCCCTTGCGGCTTCCCTGGAGAAAATGGCCACCAACGAGGTCGGCATCAATATTGTGCACAGGGGCGTCGGCCGCATCGCGGAATCTGACGTAATGCTCGCCTCAGCTTCCAATGCAGTCATCATCGGCTTCAACGTCCGTCCCGATGCGAACGCGAAAAAAATTGCCGAGGCCGAGGGCGTCCAGATACGGCTTTACAATATCATCTACGATGCCATTGACGACGTGAAGGCAGCTCTCGAGGGCATGCTCAAACCCACCATAAAGGAGAACACCATCGGCCAGGCGGAAATCCGGCAGGTCATCAAGGTCCCCAAGGCGGGAAAGATCGCGGGAAGTTACGTGCTGGAAGGCGTTATCCGGCGGAATGCAAAAGTTCGGCTCATTCGGAGCGGCATCGTCCTCTGGGACGGTTCCCTGTCAAATCTCAGACGGTTCAAAGACGACGCAAAAGAAGTGGCGGCGGGCTACGAGTGCGGGATCAGCCTGTCCAACTATCAGGATTTCGAGGAAGGAGACATTCTCGAAGCCTACGAAATCGTGGAGGAGAAGCGCCATCTCTCGTAGCCGGAAGAAAACGGCTTTGTTCACGGGGGTGCTCTTCGTCTCGCTCGTTGTTCTTGGGAGCAGAAGCGTCAAGGACCGGAGAAGGGTGACGAAGTCACTTCTGGACCGGATTCGGGGCCGCTGGAACGTTTCGGCCATGGACCTCGGGCCTGACGGCAGCAGGTCCGACGTCTTTCTTGGTGTTTCCGCCGTTGCATCGGGTGCTTCCATGGCGGAAGAACGGCTTGAAGCGGTCTTCTCTTTTCTGTGCGGCGAGGAGGAATCCGGGGAGTTTTCCATAATTCATCACTGGCGCGAGGTAACCTGCTATGACGAGCTTTCGGATGCAAAGAATCAACAAGCAGATGCAGAGAGAGATTTCGCTTCTTCTGGAACTGCGGGTGAAGAATGAAACGGCAAAGCATGCCGTTATTACTGAAGTGGACTGTTCCCGTGACCTGGAGAACGCCAGGGTGTATTTCACCACGGTGGATCCGTCCATCCGGGACGATGTGAAAAAATCCCTGGACTCCGCGGCAGGGGCTCTGCGGACGATGCTGGGCAGGCAGCTCGGCCTGAGGCAGACCCCCGCCCTTTCATTCCACGTGGACACCAGCGAGGAGTACGGCAGGATGATGGACCGGCTGCTGGACTCGCTGAAGACCGACGAGCCGGATGAACCGGAGGAAAGGGACGACGAAAAAGAGGACTATCCGGAAAGCGAGGAATGACCATGGAAGGGACTGTTCCCCTTTACCGGTGTGAAGAGACGTCAAAAATAATTCCGCTTCTTGCGGGTGCTTCCCGCTGGATTCTGCTTTCGCACACCAAGCCCGACGGCGATACTCTCGGATGCGGGAGCGCCCTGTGGTCCGTGGCCCGCTCCCTGGGAAAGGATGTTGTCTGGGGAGGTCCGGACCCGGTGCCGGAGAGTTACATGTTTCTTGCAGGGACTGACAGTTTCATTCCCGGGCTGTTGGTGGGTGACCTGTGTCCCGACCGGGACAGCGCGGTGGTGGTTCTTGACACGTCCACGGCTGCCCGTTCGGTCGCAGACATTTCCGGCCTTTCCGGCGACGTTCCTGTTGTAAATATCGACCATCACCAGGACAACGAAGGTTTCGGAACTGCCGTATGGGTGGATCCTTCGTCGTCCTCCGTGGGGGAAATGTGCTGGCTGCTCCTCCGGAGCTGGGGGGTTCCTATTCCTTCCGAAGCGGCGGAAGCCCTGTACACGGCCATAGTCACCGACTGCGGCAGCTTCGCGTTCTCCTGCACCACGCCGAGGACGCACCAGGTCGCTGCGGACCTTCTTTCGCTCGGCGTCGCTCCTGAAAAGATCGACCAGCTGATTCGATGCAGCCGGACCATGGGAGGGCTCCGTCTTCGAGGACGGGCCCTTGAAAGAGTGCTGTCCGTCGATTCTTTCGCTGCGCTAACCTGGATCGAAAAAACCGATTTTCGGGATACCGGCAGCAGTTCCTCCGAGACGGAATTCCTGGTGAACGAGCTTCTCACCGTCAGGTCCGTCTCCTTTGCCGTTCTCTTTGTGGAGGATGACGATTGCGTCAGGGTGAGCCTCCGTTCGAGGGGTGCCCTTTCCGCCTCGGAAATAGCCCACGCCTTCGGCGGCGGCGGGCATCCCCAGGCGGCGGGATGCAGGCTTCCTCTTCCCCTGTCTGAAGCCGTCAAAACACTCACCACCCTTTTGGAGGAAAAAAATGACGCTCTGCGGAGTGCTTCTGATCGATAAGCCGGAGGGAATCCGCAGCACGGCCTGCGTGGCGTCGGTTCGCAGGCGCCTTGGAAAAGGGATTAAGGTCGGGCACGGAGGAACCCTGGATTCCACGGCTGGAGGTCTCCTGGTCCTCCTTGTTGGAGGGGCGACCCGGACAAGCAGCCTTGTTATGGGGCTTCCGAAGGTCTACGATGTTCGTTTCCGGCTGGGAGAAGAACGGACCACCGACGACTTTTCCGGGGACACTGTTTTTTTGGGGCCCGTTCCGCCGGATGCCGGCGACAGGCTGACCGCCCTTCTTCCTTCCTTTCTCGGAACCCGCCTCCAGACACCTCCCGATATTTCAGCAGTCCGGGTCAACGGGGAAAGGGCTCACAGAATCGCCCGCTCCGGTGAAAGCCCGGCTATTTCGTCCAGGCCGGTGCACATCTCGTCCATCCGCCTCACCGGGGAAGACGGCGACGGCCGCACCTTCGCCCTTCGCATACGGTGCCGTAAGGGGACCTACGTACGGAGCATCGTCCGGGATATCGGCAGGGCGCTGGAATGCGGGGCATATGTCCTCTCCCTCACACGACGTTCCATAGGGCGCTTCCGGCAGGAAGATGCCCTTACCTTTGGCAGGCTGGAGTCGGGAGAAACGGATTTCCCGAGGGACATCAGGTCCCTTTCCGAACTGGCAGTCCAGTATTATTCTTTTTCATGTGATTCCGGAACGGACATCGCCCTACTTGCGGGGAAGACCGTTCCCCTTTCATGCCTTGTACCTCTTTCTCCGGGAGACGGCGACCCCGGGGGGAAGGCCATCGTCCTGGGAGAGAGGGTGTTCAGTTGGGGAACCCTGCTGCCCGGCGGACTGTATGAACCCAAGATGAACATTCCGCTGGAGGGGAATCGATGATCCTGATCCTCGGCGCTTTTGACGGTTTTCACCTTGGTCATCGCCGCCTTCTCGAGATTGCGGCAGCCATGGCCGGGCGGATATCACCGGGAAATGCCGATGACTGGAGCGTGGTCACCTTTTCCCCTCACCCGAGAACCGTGATTAAAAACAGGGAAATTCCGGTTCTTTTCACCGAGCCGGAGCGGGATGTCCTTGCCCGCTTCCTCCATATACCGAGAACGGTAAAAATACCCTTTACCCCTGAAATTGCCGGGATGCCCCCGTCGGATTTTCTGGACTATCTGGAAGAGTTGCTTCCGGTTACGGGCATCGTGGTGGGGAAGGACTTCCGTTTCGGTAGAAACAGGGAAGGCGATACAGCCTTCCTCCGGGAAAGGTCGCGGACGAGGGGATGGCTCTTCGAGGAAGCCGAACCTCTCTTCATCGACGGGGAGAAGGTAGGAAGCAGCTCGATACGGAGCCATGTGGCCCACGGATCCGTTGCCTTGGCGAGGCGTCTTCTGGGGTACCCTTTTTTCTTCGAAGGAACGGTGGTGCCGGGAGACGGGAGAGGGGCGAAACTCGGGTTCCCCACGGCAAACGTTCATTATCCCCCTGAAAAAGTGATGCCGAGGAGAGGGGTGTACTGCGTATCGGTGTTTGTGGACTCCAGATGGATGCCCGGGGCCCTCAACGTGGGAGTGAACCCCACCTTCATCCATGAAGACCGGGGAATACGGGCGGAAACGCACATTATCGGCTACAACGGGTCACTGTACGGCAAAAAAATTGCTGTTTTTTTCGAGGAGTTTCTCCGGGACGAGGAAAAGTTTGATTCGCCGGAGCAGCTCGTTACCAGAATGAAAGAGGATGTCCTCCTGTCCGGAAGGTTTTTCAGTGAAGCTGCACATGAAGGGAACGATATTTACGAGCAGCTTGGGAAGGTTCTTCGAGGCTGAGAAAGACACCGCGGGAAGAGCGGTGCCCGCAAAGAACAGCAGGGATTGTTGTTCGTGACAACTGCCCAGGCAAGTCCCGCGGCTCCCTGCGTTCACCGGTTGCCTGGCTGTGAAACCGACATCCGTGTCGGTTTCTCTCACCTCAGGCGCCCTTCCCCAGGGGATTCATCCGCAAGGAGCGCGGAGCGAGATCTCTTCGCCCCCGGGGAGGGCGAATTCACCTTATGCCCGGCGACACTCCCTCTGCCTGAAAAATTTGCGGATTGGTTTCCCTTCGGCTTGAATTTTTGCCGGAGGGATGGTACTATTTCCCCTGTTCACGGAACAGGGGCATGCGGCAGGCTTTTTTGCCCTGAAGGAATGAATGCGGGCCTGTAGCTCAGAGGATAGAGCGACAGCCTCCTAAGCTGTAGGTCGGCCGTTCGAATCGGCCCAGGCTCGCCATTTTCCCCCCTTCATCATGAAAGGGAGACGGAGTGAAAGCCCATGAAGAAAACCTTTTTCAAAAGGATTCTCGTGGTCTTTCTTTTGTTGTTTCTCCTGTACCTCCTGGCGGCTCCCTCCTACCTTCTGAAGATTTCCCTGGACAGAGGCGAAGATGTCTTCTGCAAGGACGTCCCTCCCGGGTTTCCCTTTATTCTCAGGTTCATTCACTCGGTAGAGCAAACTCCCGTGGAAGGAGAGTACATGGTGATGGGGGGACGAATTCGCCAGTGGGAAGAGCGCATCCGGTCACATAACGCCGGTCTGCCCGCTGCCGCACCAGAGAACGGCCGCTTTATTCCTGGCAAGGACTGGATGACGGTTCAGGGCGGCGGAGCGTTCTTTCTCTCTATACGGTACCGTGTCGGGGACAGTTCCTCGGGCAGAAATATTCTCATCATAGACGGCGAAGAGCTAGAATTATTCAGACTTTTCCCAGGCAGGGTTCTGCTGATTCGGGCTGAAAGGATGAGCATCGCCGGCAGGCTGCTGTCCGGGTTTTTCTGAGTCTCCCGATTCCGCTGCACGGGGCTTTCTCGATGCTTTGCCGGAGCTTTGCCACGGAAAGAACTTGGGCAATGCTTTTGTGGGGATTTTTTCCCCATTATGCTAAAATAACCTCGACTTTTATGCCGTCCTCTTGGCACAAGGGGACGGTTTCGCCTATTACACAAGGGGGTAGCTGCATGAATACGGATTACAAAAAGACGCTGAACCTTCCTGAGACTGATTTTCCCATGAGGGCGAATCTCGCGAAAAGAGAACCTGGGTTCCTTGAATTCTGGAAAGAACGGGATATTTTTGGACAAGTGCTGAAAAACAGGGAAGGCGCTCCATCTTTTGTGCTTCATGACGGCCCCCCGTACGCCAACGGCCATATTCATATCGGCACCGCCTTCAACAAGATACTGAAGGATTTTATCCCCAAGTTCAAGGCCATGAAGGGGTATTATGCTCCCTACGTTCCCGGCTGGGATACCCACGGCCTTCCCATCGAGCTTCACGTTCTCAAGACGCTGAATGTGAACAAGGATACCGTGGACCCCGTTTTCCTGAGGGAGAAGTGCACTGAATACGCCCTCAAGTTCCGGGACGTGCAAAGGGAGGAGTTCATCCGCCTCGGTGTCCTTGGAGACTGGGAAAACCCCTACATGACCCTCAAGCCCCAGTACGAGGCGGCCCAGCTCGGGGCCTTCGCGGAACTGGTAAAGAAAGGGTTCGTCTACAAGGGGCAGAAGCCCGTATACTGGTGCATCGACTGCCAGACGGCCCTCGCCGCAGCGGAAATCGAATACTGGGACGAGACCTCTCCGTCCATCTTTGTCGCCTATTCTCTCCCCGGGGCCGGTGAGATTCACCCCTCCCTCTCGGGGCTGGACGTGAATGTCATTGTCTGGACCACCACGCCCTGGACGCTTCCTGCAAGCATGGCGGTGGCCGTCGGCGGAGAACATGAGTACTCCTTCTTTCGCTCAGGAGATAAAGTATACCTCTTCGCAAAAGCTCTTCGGGAGAGCGTGGAAAAAGAGACGGGGCTTTCCTTCGGGGAGGAAATCCTGACGCTCAGGGGACGGGAGCTCGAAGGGAAGAAAGCGGTCCACCCTTTCTATCCCGAAAGAGAAATACTCATTCTTCTCGCTGATTACGTCCTTCTCGACATGGGAACGGGATGCGTCCACACCGCTCCCGGCCACGGCGTGGAGGACTACGAATCCGGCGTGAAATACGGCATTGAAATCTACAATCCCGTGGACGACAAGGGGTATTTCAAGCAGGGAACAGGGCTGGTGGACGGCCTCTCGATCGAGGAGGGATCGGAAAAGATCTTTGAGATCCTGACGGAGAGCGGAAGACTTCTCGGCCGGGGCTCCATTTCCCACTCCTACCCGCACTGCTGGAGGTGCAAGAAGCCCGTCATCTTCCGTTCTACCGACCAGTGGTTCGTGTCCGTGTCGGATTTTCGCGCCGAAGCCCTCCGGTGCATAGAGGAAGACGTGCGCTGGATTCCTGAATGGGGCAAGGAGAGAATCTACAATATGGTTCGCGACCGGTCGGACTGGTGCATCAGCCGACAGAGGATCTGGGGCGTTCCCATACCTGCATTTTACTGCAACGGCTGTGGGAAGCCCGTCCTCACTGAGGACCGGATTCTTGCGGTACAGAAGCACGTGGAGAAGGAAGGCTGCTCCGCCTGGTGGAGCAAGACTCCGGAAGAGCTCCTCGGCGACCTCTGCTTCTGTCCTCATTGCGGCGGCAAGGACCTTACCAAGGAGAAGGACATCATGGACGTGTGGTTCGATTCAGGCTCGAGCCACGCTGCCGTGCTCAAGGTCAGGCCGGAACTCAAATGGCCCGCCGACATGTACCTTGAGGGAAGCGACCAGCACCGCGGCTGGTTCCAGACATCACTTCTCACTTCCGTGGGGATGTATGGCAGGCCGCCCTACGAGCAGGTGCTCACCCACGGATTCATTGTGGACGGAGACGGAAAGAAAATGTCGAAATCCGTGGGGAACGTGGTCAGCCCCCAGGAGGTTATCAACGAGTACGGGGCGGACATCCTGAGGCTGTGGGTGGCCTCCACGGACTACCGGAACGATATCCGCATCTCCAAGGGAATCATCAAGAATTTGAGCGAATCCTACCGGAGAATCCGGAACACTGCCCGGTACCTCCTCGCCAACCTGAAGGGGTTTGACCCGGAGCGGCACTCTGTTCCCCTTGAAAAGATGACGGAGATGGACCGATGGATCTTGCAGAAGCTCAACGGCATCATCGAGAAGGCAAGCCTGGCCTACGACGACTACGAATTCCACGTACCGACCTTCGCCATCCACCAGTTCTGCGTAAACGAGCTCAGCGCCTTTTACCTGGATTCAAGCAAGGACAGGATGTATGCCGACGGAACCGATTCCCTATCGAGGAGAAGCGGCCAGACGGCCATGTGGCTTGTCCTTTCCGCAGTTATCCGTATGCTGGCCCCGGTCCTCAGTTTTACCGCCGAGGAAGTCTGGCAGGAAATGCGGAAAATAGCCCCCGGGCTTCCTGAAAGTATTTTCCTCTCCGATTGGCCGGCGACTTTTGCCGTGGCCGAAGGGAAACAGCTCGAGGAAAAATGGAGGAAAGTTCTCTCCGTACGGGCGGCCGTGAGCCGTATTCTGGAACAGGCGAGAAGCGCGGGCATCATCGGCCATTCGCTGGACGCACGAGTGGAGGTTGAGCGGAAAGGAGCTCCCGATGCCGCCGCCCTTTTCTCCGACGAAGATCTCCGGGTCTTTTCCATAGTCTCAGGCTTTCGCTGGGTTGATACGATCGGTGACATGGCGGTGGTCCGTGAAGATGAAGAAACAGGTATCCGTGTCGGCGTGGATAAAGCCGCAGGAGAAAAATGCCCCAGGTGCTGGCAGTATACCGATGAAGGCGACGAAAACGGGCTTTGTCCGAGGTGTGCGGCAGTCCTTTCCGCCTGAGGCTGCCGGTCGTTCTTTATGATGGAGGATCTTTTTCCCGCCGCTTCTTCTTTACCGGAAGACGGCGGGGAATTTTCCGAAAGTGCCGGAAACGTAACGGAAACCATTACTGCCGGAGAGGAATACCGGGGTATTCGTCTTGATGTCTTTCTTTCCTCCAGACTGGGGATTACCAGGAATTTCGCCAGAAAGCTCGTGGAAGACGGAAATGTCCGGCTTCTTCCGGAAAAGAAAGCCAAGCCGGGGATGAAATTGGTCCCGGGGATAACGGCGGAAGTAACGCTTCCGCCTCCGGAGTCTCTCGATCTGGAGCCGGAGGAGGTACCTTTCGATGTGGTCTACGAGGATCAATGGCTGATCGTGATCGACAAGCCGAGCGGGGTGGTGGTCCATCCCGCCCCGGGAAACCGTCACGGAACCCTTGTGCATGGGCTGCTTCACCGTTTCCGCCATTTCGGTTCCTTCAACAATGTCCTCCGCCCGGGGATAGTGCACCGGCTTGACGCATCCACGTCAGGACTGCTGGTGGTCGCCAGGGAGCAGGAAATTCTCGAGAACCTGCAAACACAGTTTCGCCTGAGGGAAGTCCGGAAACAGTACCTTACCCTCGTGCACGGCAGGGTAAAAACCCCGTCGGGGCGAATTGAGGCCCCCATAGGACGAAGCCCGTCAAACAGGCTCCGCATGGCTGTGGTAGAGGACGGAAAGCCTGCACTCACCGAATTTCGAAGGCTGTGGGTCCACAACGGGTTTTCCTTTCTGGAGTGTATCATCGCCACGGGCAGAACGCACCAGATCCGGGTCCACCTGAGTTCCATGGGGCACCCCATCGTAGGTGATGCGCTTTACGGTGCCGACAAAAAACAGGCAGCTTCCGCAGGCAGGGTTTTCCTTCACTCCTGGAAGCTCTCTTTTCTTCATCCGAAGACAGGGAATCGGCTCTACTTCAGATCCTGTCTTCCAGCTGCCTTGACCGGGCAGCTTCGGGAAATTCTTTCCACCTGTCAGGACTGACCATGATCGTCCTCGGGTGGACATACGTCACGTGGGCGATGGCGCTTCCAGGGATGGACCGGACGTTTTTCTTTTCCGTATAGTCCACCTGGACTTTTCCCGAATTCTTCGCCCTGCTGAACCACGCTGCGAGGGAAGCGGCTATTTCCACCGAGGAATCTGCCGGTACTGTCTCCTTCCCAGCCGTCTTGAGAATGACGTGGGCCCCCGGTATTTCGTGGACGTGGAACCAGAGATCGGCCGGAGCGGCAATTTTGAAGGTGACGTGCCGGTTCCCCCGTGCGTTCAGGCCGATATAAATGAGATCTTCCCCGTTTTCCAGCCGGATATGGGGCGGGGGGGGCGTCTTTTGCTTCCTGCCTCCCGTTGATCTTTTCGGGGCGAGCCACTCGAGGATGTCCCGGGCCGATACCGAAAGAAGGTCCGGATCATCGATGGATTCCAGTGCCTCCAGCTGTTCTTCAAGCTCGCGGATACCCTCGTCGATGGCCACGATGGCCTTCTTCACGGCTTCCCTGTCAACTTTCCCCTTCTTGTATTTCCTGAAATACCTCTCGGCGTTCTGGGAGGCCGTGAGCTTTTCATCGAGGGGAACCAGGATGGGTTCTCCCGTTTCCCAGTCCTGCAGTTCAATTTCCGCAGCCCGAGGAGGCACCAGGTCGCCTGCTGCAAGAAGTAGATTGCCCATCTTCAGGAATTCGCTTCCCCGTTCGGAAAGGCGAATCTGGTTCTCCAACCCTTCCTTGTGCCGTTTTCGGCTCCTGATTTCCTTTTCAAGGGCCTTTTTCACTTGCGAGAGAATCCGTTCCCTCTGTCCGAGAAAATAGGAAAAGAGCACTTCCTCCCCGCACCGTTCCAGAAGAGGCCCTGAAAGCACCTCGCAGGAAGGGAGCGGTTCGGGAAAAACGGTAAGAAGAGTTCCATGCCGCTGAAGAAGGAGACCCCGTTCCTCCCCGCTGAGAAGCCGTGCCAGCATTCCGTTCCAGCAGATCGCCGGTCGGCTGTCCCAGCAACGGGCCAGGAGTCCGGAAAGTCCTTTCCCTATGCCCCTGAGTCCCCTCAGATCTTCAGGTCCCTTAAGTTCCCCGTTTTCCTCAAGGCTTTTTCCTTTCAGGGGCGGAGGGGGAGTGTAGACAATGCCGGGAAGAATCATCCTGTACCGGTTCATGTCTCCGTGAATATGCTTTGCCGGTTCAAGGATGGTATCCTTTTCGTCCAGGATGATCAGGTTGCTGTTTCGCTCCGTTCCTTCGAAGACAAGGGACAGCCGGACTGGAAATCCTGCCCCCACAATGCGTTCTGCGCGGAATATGAGGACACGGTCACCGTTCAACTGGTGTACCGACAAAATCGTGGCGTTCTGGAAGTTTCTTCTCAGGGCCTCGCCGAAGGAAGACCGGGATCCCCTCGTTTTTTTCAGGGAGGCGACGCCTTCATCTCCAACGAGCCCACAGCCGTAGCTCCCGGAATTCCACGAGAAGAGAAGCCACCGGTCCTTTCCGGAGGAGAGCCGGAACGCGGCCCATGTATCCCCTGTTTCTATTTTTCCGATCCGGCACGGAAGGACCGTTTCTTCAAAGGAGCGCGTCATGGCCGTAAAAAGTTCCGGTCCGAAGGACACTGTGCATCACCTATCCCGACTGTTTTGATTTGAAAATCTTAGATTATCTCACCTTACGGCGCTTGACAAGTCGGCTTCCGCTCATTACAATAATCGCCGTTGGTCTGCCGGGGCTGTAGCGCAGAGGGAGCGCGCTTCCTTCGCACGGAAGAGGCCGGGGGTTCGAATCCCCCCAGCTCCACCAGATTTTGCTGTTGCGGTTTCGGTAAAAGTTGGTTAGAATATCGGGGCGTAGCGCAGTCTGGTTAGCGCACCTGCTTTGGGAGCAGGGGGTCGAAGGTTCGAATCCTTTCGCCCCGACCAAGACGCAAAGGTGCGGGAATAGCTCAGTTGGCTAGAGCGATGGCCTTCCAAGCCGTAGGTCGCGGGTTCGAATCCCGTTTCCCGCTCCACTATTCAAGCGCCTGTAGCTCAGCCGGACAGAGCAACGGCCTTCTAAGCCGTGGGTCGCGGGTTCGAATCCTGCCGGGCGCGCCAGTGATAGCATGGTGAGCGTAGTTCAATCGGTTAGAGCACTGGACTGTGGCTCCAGATGTTGGGGGTTCGAGTCCCCTCGCTCACCCCATTTAATAATGAGCGCCCGTAGCTCAGTGGATAGAGTCACAGACTTCGGATCTGTTGGTCGCGGGTTCGAATCCTGCCGGGCGCGCCACTATAGACAGCACACAAAATATGGACTGTTAGCTCAGTTGGTAGAGCAGCTGACTCTTAATCAGCGGGTCGTGGGTTCGAGTCCCTCACAGTCCACCAGAAATTTTAGCAACCGTATAGGATTAGTGATTGCAAGCCTTTACGAGATTGCTTCAAAATATAAAGGGACACTTACTGGTACAAAATTGGTACACCAGGGAGTGTTCCTTTTGCTTATTTCTCTACCTCATATCGTCCGACGCAACAATAAAATCTACTATCGCCGGGGGGTTCCCCAGTCGCTTCGCCATCGCTACAAATGCCGTGAGATTAAATTCTCGCTCTGCTCTGCAGACTTATTTTCTCAAATGCTGCCGAAGCTTCAACGCGTGGCTATCATGTCCTTGGAGGAGGCTTTTGCCTTGAAGACCCGAAATGACAGGCAAAAGAGAAATGAAGAAGTTTTGGTCCACATGGTCACCGAATCTTGGGATACCCTTGCCGGTACACTTTATCGCGACCCCCCGGAAAATATTAATCCTGCCAGAAAAGCCGTAATGGAAGCCATTGCAAAAGTTTTTAATAAAGAAAATGAAAGGCAGAAGACACTCGGGGAAACCGTCGAGGAGTATCTTCAGTCTCCTCCTGGGAACAAGGGGCCGAGCGCGCTCAAAAACATGGCAGGAATACTCAGAGAGTTTCTGAACGTCATGGGAAATCATGGTTCACGACCGGTGAAGGAAATAACTCGTACTGATGTTGCTGTTTATGCCGATTGGCTGAAGCAATCGCAACTCGCTGATAAGACCAAGAGAAACAAGATCATGTGGGTATCTCAGTTTTTCTCCTGGCTGGATACATTTGAATACAATACACAGCACCTGGAAAAGATATTTTCGATTTTCCCCGGAAAGAAAGCCTCGGCGAAAAAGCAGGGCAAATCCTTTTCTGTTGACCAAATCAGATCAGTAACAAAACATATAAGTCAGTTTAAGGCATTCAATGATAGCTGGAAGGGCAGTGACCTGAGGTGGCGATACTGGATGTTTCTGATGTGCCTTTTCCAGGGTTGCCGTGTCGGAGAAGCCGCACAGCTGCATCATGACGATATACTTATTTACGAAAAAATCCCCTGCATATCGATCACGGAGGGGTTCGAGAAAAGCGTCAAAAACCGGGAATCCAAACGTTTGATTCCTGTCCACCCATTTGTGTTAGAACAGGGTTTCCTGGAATATTGCATGGACAGGAAATCACGCTTGTCTGCCGGACAATGCTGCAACCATCCTCACCGGCTCTTTGATGTTGGCTGGCATCCCGTTAACGGCTGTGCACAGAGTGTATCTCGCTGGTTCCGCGAATCGTGTTTCCCGGAAATCAAGGTTAGCGGACTTGCTCTATCGGATTTACGCCACACCTGGGAAACTAAAGTCAGCTTACTCCCGCTATCCGACCACGAGAAAAGAATTGCGGCGCGCATCAGCGGGCGAAGAGTTGAGGTACAGGGAATTCCATCATCAACGCTTGCTGTAATGGCGAGGCATTACATTACGGATGATTATCCCCCCGATATGATGCTTCCGGTATTGAAAAAAGTGACCTTCTTTTAAAAGATGAACTGGTCTTCCCCGAAATTGACGCGCTTTCATTAGTGTCCGCCAATTCCGGGGAAGGTCATACTCTATTTGAGGCCGTGAATAATCCGGTTATAAATTGGTTTTGCATCTAGCAAATTCGAAGCTCAAGGACAAAACGGGAGTTCAAGCATTTAATTATTTGAACTCAAATTATTTATTTGATAAACTCTCAATACTTGCTCTTCTACATGAAGATATAGGTTACTGGAGGTAGCAAAATGACCATTAACTACAACAAGCTGTGGAAGTTACTAATTGATAAGAAGATGAGAAAGAAGGACCTTCAGAAGATTTCCGGAATAAGTTCGTCTTCGGTAGCCAAGTTGGGACGCAATGAAAACGTAAATACCAAGATGCTTCAAAAAATATGCTCAGCTTTGCATTGTGATGTTTGTGACATTATGGAGATGGAAAATGAAACAAAGAAATAACTCACTATCAGAATCGTATAATCGAGAGTACGATGGAAAGAAAAGCGAACTACCAATAAAGAGATTCAAGACGGTTGACTTATTCAGTGGTTGTGGAGGCATGTCTCTGGGTTTTATGAATGC
Source organism: Aminivibrio sp. (assembly GCF_016756745.1). NCBI lineage: Bacteria > Thermotogati > Synergistota > Synergistia > Synergistales > Aminobacteriaceae > Aminivibrio > Aminivibrio sp. The sequence goes on along the minus strand of NZ_JAESIH010000044.1, from coordinate 37,920 downwards.
GGGATTTGACGTTATCGCTGCGTTTGATAATTGGAAACCGGCCGTGGATGTGTATCGAAAAAACTTTAATCATCCAATCTACCAGGAAGACTTAACTGACGAAACCACACAAGCCAAAATTAAAGGGTTGTCACCAAATATCATCATTGGCGGTCCCCCTTGTCAAGACTTCTCATCGGCTGGTCACCGCAATGTGAACTTGGGGCGAGCGGTTTTGACCGCTACCTACTGCGATATTATCACAAGAGTTATGCCGGAATATTTCGTAATGGAGAATGTGCCGGAAATCACGAAAAGCGAAATCCTCGGCAAAATTCTCGAAAGGTTTTCTAAAACTGGGTATGGATTGACGTCAATGATATTGGACGCTAGCCTGTGCGGAGTTCCGCAATCTCGTAAGCGCTATGTACTGGTTGGTTGTCTTGGAGCCGCTGATGGATTCCTCCAGAAATACCTGGAAGCAAATTTGGCCGAGAAACCCATGACGATGTTTGACTATTTGGGAGACAGCCTTGGGGTAGAGTGTTACTTCCGCGTTCCGAGAAGCTATAACCGACGAGGGGTTTTCAGTATTTACGAACCTTGTCAGACAATAAGAGGAGTTGATAGACCCATTCCGAGCGGATATAAGGGGCATCCATCAGACCCCGTCGAGATAGGCCCCAAGGTTAGAGCATTAACGATACTTGAGAGAAGCTACGTCCAGACTTTCCCAAAGACCTTTGTATTTGAAGGAACAAAATCAAATTTAAACCAGATGATTGGAAACGCGGTTCCCGTGAAACTGGCGGAACACATTGGCCTCGCCATCATCGCATACGATAAGACGCGGGGGGAATGAGGAAGGTCTAATGAAGACTGTGGATTTGTTTTGCGGTTGTGGAGGCATGTCTCTGGGGTTTATGAATGCGGGATTTGACATTATCGCTGCGTTTGATAATTGGAAACCGGCAATCAATATCTACAGTGATAACTTTAAACACCCTGTTTATGATTATGACTTAAACTCAGAAAGCGTGATTGACCGTATCAAAATGTTCAACCCGGATTTGATAATTGGCGGTCCGCCTTGCCAGGACTTTTCCATAGCTGCAAGTAGGAATATGGGCGAACGGGCCAATCTTACCATCCGATTTGCGAAGATCGTAAAAGAAATCAGACCGACATGGTTTGTTATGGAAAACGTGTACAATATAGAACGTATGCCAATACTGCCGAAAGCACAAATCATTTTTAAGGAGGCGGGGTACGGCCTCACAATTCGAGTATTGAACGCAAGCCACTGCGGAGTGCCGCAAGCTCGCAGACGGTTCTTTATGATCGGTTTGTTGGGTGCGAAAGATGATTTTCTTGGAGTGATGTTGGACACGGCACAATCTAAGAACCCGATGACGGTGCGAGACTATTTGGGAGACATGCTCCAAACAGATTTTTACTATATGCATCCACGTAGCTACAATCGAAGAGCCGTATTTAGCGTCAACGAACCTAGCGCGACAATTAGAGGCGTAAATAGACCGATCCCTCAAAACTACAAAAAACATCATGGTGACAAAGCCGATGTAGGCGATGGAGGAGTTCGTGAATTAACTACGAAGGAGCGCAGCTATATTCAGACCTTTCCGGAGAAATTCATTCTTAAGGGAAAGAAAACCGATGTTGAGCAGGCTATCGGGAATGCCGTGCCCGTAAAGTTGGCAGAGTTTGTGGCACGGCAGATCGTCGAGTATTCGCAGCGGAAAAGCGAGAAGGGCGAATGACGATAGATTACGATAAAGTCCAAAGCGATGTTAAGGAATTAGGATATATTGCCGACAACAACGCCTTCTTGGAGGGGTTCCTTTCCGCGTTTAATTTCCCGAAGGCTACGTTTGCCCGCCTGGAAGTCGAAACGAAAAACAGTGTCAATCAAGGGGTACGTATTCAAGGAAACGGCAATATTTTTTTTCTGGCTTCGATTGCAGAAAATTTGAACTCGGAATTCAATATCTTGAAAAAGAACGACCTATCAAAGATTAGGGAAGCTTTTATCATTATTGTAAACGAGACCGATCTGCTTGCTTATGAACGAGATTCCGGCGATGTACTGGAGACAAGCAAGGTCGAACTCTTTAGATACATCGAGTTCTTTTTTCCGTTATTGGGTATTATGCCTGAAACGGCGAATGACGAGATGAGGTCGGCGGACATAAAAACCGCCGTGAAGTTCGCTGAACTATATAACGCACTGAGTTTGGAAAATCACAATCACAGTGATGAAATCGCCGAGTTTCTTTGTCGCTTTTTGTTTTGTTGCTTTGCAGACAGCATTGGCGTCCTGACGAACGGAGGTCTGCGACCTTTGTTAGCGAACTATACGGATGTGTCGGGTTCGGACACCAGTACTTTCTTTTGTTATTTATTTGAGGCGATGAAATCAAAATCGCCTATTGGTCTGCCCGGATACTTCTCCAATGTGAGATATATTGATGCCCGCTTGTTCAGTAATGCTTCCCCCCTATTGGATTTTAACCAAGCAGCAAGAAACCTTATGCTTGATTTATTGGGTCTGGACTGGTCTGAAATTACCGCCGAGATTCTTGGTGCTCTAATCCAATCCATAATCCGTCCCGATTCTAGAAGCTCAGGCGGCAACTATACTTCCACCGCCAATATTCAAAAGGTAATTGGCCCCTTGTTTATGGAAGATTTGTACCGTGCATTCGACCGTGTGAAGGCGAGCCGCGAAGAGTGTGCCACATTGCTAAAACGCGTTCGACTCATTTCCGTATTCGACCCGTCATGTGGCGCCGGAAATTTTCTGCTCACGGCATATAAGGAGTTGAATAAACTAGCGGGCAAAATTATCGATACGATAAAAACTACCGACAAGGCGGCAGTTTTGGGGTGTCAGTCATCCTCATTGCCTTCAGACCATAATTTTCACTCCCAAGGTACGTTCTCGCTTATTCCATTAGGCAACTTTTACGGGATCGATGATGACCCTTTTTCCTGCGCCATCGCTCGTTTGGGATTCGTGTTTGTTGTATGTCAGGAAGCAAGAAAGAGTCCAGATATCAAATCCGTTTTTGGCGAGGCTGTAAATTCACTTTTCTCGAACAACATAGTGACGGGTAACGCCACTCGGATTGATTGGGAAACGGTATGCGGGGGAAAAGACGAAACATATCTGATCGGCAATCCACCTTATATAGGTGCGCGGAAACAAAACCAAGCGCAGAAAGGCGACCTTCGTCACGTTTTCGCAGGATACACCAAAATATCGGACCTTGATTATGTCGCCTGTTGGTTTATGCTCGCAACAAAGTACATCTGCGCTCACGGGGGGGGATTCGCTTTTGTGACCACAAATTCCCTCACGCAAGGCCAGCAGGTGCAATTACTATGGCCGAAGCTTTTTGAGAAAGGCGTTCGCATTAGTTTTGCCCATACGTCTTTCAAATGGAAGAACGACGCTCGAAACCGAACGGCGGTAACAGTGGTGATTATTGGCGTCACTCCTATAACAACTCACAAACCTTGCGAGTTATATACACCGACTACCGTATACTCGCCAAATAACATCAGCCCATACCTGACTGCAGGGGAGACCATCGTGGAAAGAAAACGTTTGCCGATAAGTCAAATACCGAAGATGGTAAAGGGTAATATGCCCCTCTATTGGAGCGATTATTTTCTAAACCATGAAGAAAAGGTAGATCTTGTGTCCCGTGAACCGGGAGTACGGAAGTTTCTTAAGAAAATAGTAGGGGCTGACGAATTCATAAACGGAATCGAGCGTTGGTGTTTCTGGATACACGATGAAGACTTAGAGGAGGCTAAGGACATACCGTATATTACGGAACGAATAGAATGTGTGCGGCGGAGACGGCTTGCCAGTTCCGACAACTCTGCCCGCGCTCACGCTGCTCATCCGCATAGGTTCCGTGAAAATCGTGAAACTACAAAAAATTCTCTCGTCATTCCGTCGGTTTCCTCGGAGAATCGAGAGTACATTCCCATTGGCTTCGTCGATAAGAACGTCGTGGTCACAAACCTTGCTTTTTTGATTTATGACTGCGAGCCGTGGATATTTGGCGTCATCGCTTCGAAGATGCATAACGTCTGGATTAGGACTGTATGTGGAGCTTTAGAGACGCGGATCAGATATTCCTCGGAGTTAGGGTACAACACTTTCCCCTTCCCTGACGTTAGCGAAGCGCGGAAAACCGAAATAACGCGGAGAGTTTTCGACGTGATTGAGGCGAGGGAGAAGTTTCCCGGACTTACATTCGCTCAATTGTATGACCCTGGAGATATGCCCCCCGATCTGCGTTTCGCGCATCACCTCTTGGATTTGGTCATAGACAGCTGTTATCGTGACGCACCTTTTGTTTCCGATAAGGAGCGATTAGAAGTTTTGTTTGATTTATACACTCAACTGAGAGGTTAATAGATATGGAGAACATTGTAAAAATCAACTATGAGGCCACGGGAAAAAGCACACAAGTCGATGCTTTGGGCATGCGTGAAATGCAAGCTCGTGCATACACCGCTCGTAACGCCCAATATCTTCTTATAAAAGCCCCGCCGGCGTCGGGAAAGTCAAGGGCGTTGATGTTCATCGCTTTGGATAAGCTGAATACTGGTCAGGTTAAAAAGGTGATTGTAGCCGTACCAGAAAGAGCGATCGGCAAGTCGTTTTTGTCGACAAACTTGACTACAAATGGCTTCCACAGTGATTGGACGCTTTCGGACAAATACAACCTCTGTGTTCCCGGTGCTGAAACAAACGATAGCAAGGTGAACACCTTTTTAAGTTTTCTCGATTCAGAGGAAGATACCATCTTGCTCTGCACCCATGCCACGCTTCGGTTTGCCTTTGATAGAGCGGGTGAGGAAAAGTTCAAGAATTGCTTGGTAGCGGTCGACGAGTTCCATCACGTCTCCGCAGACTATGAAAGCAAGTTGGGCGAACTGGTGCGAGCTTTCATGGTTCAAGGGAACGTCCATATCCTGGCGATGACCGGCTCTTATTTTCGCGGTGACGGCATACCAGTCCTTACGGGTGTGGACGAGGCGAAGTTTTTCAAGGTGACCTATAACTACTACGAACAGCTTAACGGATATACGTTTCTAAAATCTTTGGGCATTGGTTTTCACTTCTATGCAGGGAAATACACCTCGGCGATAATGGAAGTTTTGGATACAAACCAGAAAACTATTCTTCATATACCGAGTGTAACTTCCGGCGAATCGACAAAGGATAAATACATTGAAGTCGATACAATTATCGATGCCGTTGGTGATGTAGAATTTGTTGACCCCAAAACGAACATTGTCCACGTCAAGAGACGGTCAGACGGAAAGAAAATTAAAGTCGCGGACTTGGTTAACGACGGTTCCGAGCGGGAAAAGGTGGTCGAGTACCTTCGCGGTATTAAGAACTTGGATGATGTGGATTTAATTATCGCTCTTGGTATGGCGAAGGAGGGTTTCGACTGGCCTTTTTGCGAACATGCATTGACTGTCGGATACCGTGGTTCTTTAACAGAAATTATTCAAATAATCGGGCGTTGCACGAGGGACAGCGCGAACAAGACCCACTCGCAGTTTACCAACCTTATAGCGGAGCCTGACGCCGACAACGAGGAAGTTGTGGAATCGGTCAACAATATGCTGAAAGCGATAACGGCGTCATTGCTTATGGAGCAGGTTCTTGCGCCTAACTTTAATTTCAAACCCAAGAAACCGGATGAGGATAAAAGTGGTAACGACGCTCGTACTATAAGCGTCGGCGGTTTGCGCGAGCCGTCTACCCCACAGGTTAAGAATATCATCGAGTCGGACTTGACTGAATTAAAGGCAAATATACTCCAAGATCCAGACGTAATAAAATCTGTCAGCGGAGAAATTGATCCGGGCGTTGTAAATAAAGTTATGATACCTAAAATCATTATGACCAAATATCCAGATCTTTCGGGTGACGAGGTCGAAGAAGTCCGTCAGCATTTGGTAACGGATATGGTCATACGCCACACGTCCTTAAGCCAAGTTGGAGACCGCCGCTTCATCAATATGAGTGGCAAGTTTATCAACATCGAAGAATTGAACATTGATCTTATCGATTCGATAAATCCGTTCCAACAGGCTTTCGAAGTGCTCTCCAAGTCGATTACTCCGAAGGTGTTGAAATCGATTCAGGATTGCATAACCGCATTCAAGGTGAGTATGACGGACGATGAAGCCTTCTTCCTGTGGCCGAAGATAAACGAGTTTGTAAAGTCAATGAGGCGTGAACCATCGCTGGATGCGTTTGATCCACTCGAGCGCCGCCTGGCTGAGGCTTTAGCCTATATCAGACAACTGAATCGAGTTCAACAAAATGGATGAAAAGGCACGCCAATCGAAGCTGGACGAGATAATAGAAAGCGATACTCTTGGACTGCTAAACGTCCCTGAGATTCCGAAACAGTACCGTCGAGAAGAAGATTGGCGACTCATAGATCAGTTTCAAGAAATATCCCAATTCTATGAGGATAACCAGCGTCTGCCTAATTCTGATGGTAGTGATATCAGAGAGTTCATGCTTGCCTCAAGGCTATCAGCAATAAAATCCGACCCCAAAAAGGTCAAGGTTTTATTGTCGTACGATATGTATAATCTGCTTCAGTCAGAGGAAACCAAGACGATATCGCTGGAAGACCTTATTAAGGAAGACCCGCTCGATTTACTTGCGTCCGAAGAGGAAGGAAACAGCATCTTCAATTTATCTCACGTCAAACCATCCGACAGACTGCGCCCCGACTATATCGCGAGGCGTAAGGTCTGTAAAGACTTCGATATGTACGAAGACGCGTTCAAGCGTATACAAAAAGACCTTTCAAGCGGACGTCGAAAATTACTTGTATTCAACGGTCAAGAAGACTTGATTGAGGGACGATATTTCGTGTTGCGCGGAGTGACATTCTACTTGGAAACAGATAAAACGGAGCTGACCGAGAAAACCTATCAAGGAGAAGTCTACCGCAGGAGAGACGGAAGAACGCGCTGTATATTTGACAACGGCACAGAGTCCACCATGCTGTTCCGTTCTCTCGTTAACGCGATGCGTATCGATGGCTTTGGTATCAGTGACCTTCAAATGATTGATGACGGGACTCCAAAAATCGAACCGAATGATGTCCAAAATGGATACATTTATGTGTTGCGGAGCTTAAGTCATTCACAGGAAGTCCGCGGTATTCGCAACCTCTACAAAATAGGCTACTGTACTGGGGATATTACCAGCCGAATAAAAAATGCCGAAAATAATCCAACGTATCTAATGAGTGGAGTGGAAGTAATCCTTTCCGTTCGTTGTTTCAATTTGGATGTTTCTTACCTTGAGGCGAACATCCACCGATTTTTCGAACAGTGTAATATTTTTTTCGAAATAATAGATGATCAGGGAAAAATGCACTATCCGAGAGAGTGGTTTGTCGTACCGCTGCCCGCTTTAGAGGAGGCGATTAGCCTTATTGTAAAGAAAGAGATTGAGCATTACCGTTATAACCCAGATTTGGGGATGATTATAAAGATATAGATTAATTCGATTGAGGTGTTTTGTATGCCCGACGTTTTTGATAAGGGTACGCGGTCGGCAATTATGAGCAAGGTGCGCTCCAAATACAATAAGTCCACGGAACTGAAATTGATTGAAGTCTTCCGTTCGAAAGGCATAAAGGGTTGGAGACGCAACTACCCAGCGAAGGGACATCCCGATTTTGTATTCTTAAAAGAGCGAATAGTTGTCTTCGTAGACGGATGTTTCTGGCACGGGCACGATTGCCGGAATACACGTCCGAAACAAAACGAAGAATTTTGGATGGCGAAGCGAGAGCGAAATATTGCCCGTGATAAAGCTGTCACCGAGATGTTTAAAGCCAGGAGATGGACGGTGTTGCGTATTTGGGAGTGCGAACTGAAAAAAAAGAACAGTGCCATCCTGAATAAAAAACTCGCATCACTATGGACAAATTATCACCACCAATATTTACGGAGAAATACTGCCTTAGCGGATTGATTTTGGCGTTCTATATATTTAGTGTGCCTATTGATACGAAATGCCCATAGGAAACGAATTGAAAATATGATGAAAGAGTCTGGTTTTATCTTTTTACCCTCACCACAAAATAAACATCCATAAAACCAACCGCACTAACCGCAAAACCTGTCTTGTACAAGGTAGGTTTTGCAATTTTGAATGGGCCAGGGAACAAGCCATTGGAAAATTTTGTTTATGACCAAGAATTTCTGGAAAGACCCGACGATTTCCGTTTCGAACATCGGTTCCAATCCCGGGCGCAGGCGATCCGCTGGCTTCTTGAATGGGCTCTGGACAACGGAGCGACCCCGGAAGAGAAAGACTGACCCACCTTTCCGCCTTTGCTTTTGGGGGATGCAAGGGGGCGAAGGCCCCCTGCCGAAAGGGAGTGTTGGCGCCAGCCAACGCACCCTTGAGCCTTGCAGGGGCAAACAACGAAAAGCGAATCACGGGAAAAGATCAGTGGACTTCAAGGAACACACGAGCTGCGCGGCGAAAAAGGTGATCGGAACGCAGGCAGGACTCCCTGCAAGGCCTTTCATTTCGCTTTGCGGTTCGGGGAAGAGCGGGGGAGAATTTTAGAGACAACGGAAATGCTTGCGGGGTTGTTTCAGGGGTGGGAAACGGGCATTCTCTATTTGCCGGCAATTGCCACGGAAACGGCCGCCGGTTTAATTTCGTGAGATTTCTGGAGTGGTCTCTTCCGATCCGTTCTTATCCGGTTCAGCCCTTTCTTCTGACTGCTGCTGAAGCATTCCGGAGGGCTCTTTTGAAGGGGCTTTCTCTGCGTCTCTTGCTTGAAGGGCCATAAAAAGACGATGAACTTCATCTTCCTTGCAGTTCAGGATTCTGCGAAGAGCGAGCTCTTTTCCGGACTCGTCCTTCAGAATCCAGGTATCCCGTTTTCCCCTCCGGGTTCTTGAAATCGACCAGCCCTGCGACGCCATTTCTTCTTCAAGCCGGGAAAAGGCGGCTTCTTCCGAGCGAAGGAGTTCAAGAAGAATTCGCCGCGCTTCTTCCCGGGTCAGCTTCGCCACAAACCGTTTTGCCAGGGTCAGGTCCGCCTGGAGTTGCTCTTTCGGAGAGTGGAGGAGTTCCCCCCGTTCGGCCATGGCGATTTTCTCCGGGGAAATATGCCGCCGTTTTCCGGGTTGTGTGACGGACTTCCAGTCGATTGGGAACCCTCTCTCCTGGAGCCACCCTCCCAGGGCCTCCCGCAGGGAAATCACCTCTCTGCGGATGGAAATCCTGTGTTTGTGTCCTTCATCGTTTCTTGGACGGTAGGAAATATGAAGGTGGAGATTCTGGTCCCGTTGATATTTTTCGGAACCACCCGGCACTCCTTTGTGGAGAGACCACATCACATCCGTGGAATCCAGCTCCAGTTTCCGGACGAGGGCAGTGAGTGCATCCCTAGTTTCGGCTTTCGTCATTCCGTCGAAGACCAGATTTGGCAGGGGCAGAAACAGGCGCACCTGGACGCACGCATCCGACCGGGCTCTCCCCGCAGGAGTGTCGAGAGGGGAGAGCCCGGTTTCCATTTTTGCTATTTCTTTCCATCGACTGGCGGCTTCCCTGCGGTCGGATATTTCTCTATTTCTGCTTTCCATACTCCAGAGAAGGCACTCCTTTTCCCTCGTGAGGTATGAAGCATGAGCGGGTGCCGACTGTACCGCCCGCATCCCGGAGCAGAAGGACGAAAACCTCACGTAGGGTTTCCACATGATTATGATTGATTTGTCTCTGACGGGGGAACCGTGCCGCCCTGAGAGGCATCCTGGCCGGCAGGCGCCGCCTCTTTTTTCAGTTTTTCCGAAAGCGCTTTCGCCAGACCAATGACAGTTTTTCCTGCCTTTTCCTTTGCCGCCTTTTTCGACTCCACCGTTGAATTTTTGCTTTTCTGCAGGGCGTCGATTTCAATGAACTGTTCGTAAATCTGGAACTTCACATCCTCGTCGGAAATAGCGCCGAGAAGAACGGTTCCGAGAAGGATCAGACCCCGTGTCCTGCAGTTGCGCCGTTGCTCCAGTACTTCCTTTTCAAGCTGCAGAACCCATTTCCTTGCTTCTTCCAGGGCCTTCATCTTGCTGTCTCCGGTGATTACTATACGGACTTTTTTGCTGCCCACGCTGACCGCCTCCAAAGAGAAATTTTGGTATACGCAATTACCATAGCGGTGTGCATGGTATGAAAACAAAAACACGGGAATAAAATCAGGGAGCTTAAAATGGCGAAAGCCCCGGTCCGGTGAGGAACCTGGAGGAGGAGAAAGTGGTCTGGCTCAATCCTGAGAAGGATGAAAGAGCGCGGGAAACTTTAACCCCGGAAAAGCGACAAGTGGGTTGACAGACACCGAAAGGCGTGTGTTCTTCAAAAATCGGCTGGAGAAGGAGAGTATGAAACCGAAACAGGCTGGCACATCAGTCGTTAGTTTTACAGCTAGAAAAGCCCCTAATCATAAAAAATCCAAATTTCTTTTGGGATACGTGCAAATGGAAATGCAGATTTATGGGACATTCCAAAGACTAACCCTGTTAAGGCTAACCCTCCTAATTTTCTGATATTGAGTTATACTTTTCGAAGAGAGCAGAGAGTCTCCCACCTAATTTCGAGAACCGGCAACAGTAAACGAGGTCCCGTTCCCCGACCTTTCCGAGAGAAGAAGCCACGGTCAAAAAAACTCAGCGTTCTGTTTTTTCTTGTTTGATCCAGGTGTACCAACAGGTAATTAGTAAGCGCCAAAATCATTTTGGTACAACGAACGTTCAGAACATTTTTTGCCCCCGGTTAAATTGGCGAATAATCAATCGATAATATTCCCCGCCGAAAAAACTGAGGGACTTTTTGTCGACACCGAATGAATGACAATGGAAGAAAACTGCATGAAAAATTTTTTTCTGCCGGTGTTTTGTTGATTCGATAAGAATTTTTCCGCCTTACATCAATCCCGGCGAATAACAGTAAATTTGATTAACGTAATACGTAAATCAAACGTTGACGGAGGATGACTGTTGATTATATACTACTCAACGAAGAAGCTAGAAAAGCAGTGTAATAAAGAATCGTTGGGGAATAAGGCGTTTGGCTCGAAATTGGCGGGGAAAATCCGTCAGCGATTGAAAGAATTCGAAGCCGCTTCTTCTCTGCAAGTCATTAGCAAACTTCCGCCGGCACGTTGCCATGAACTGAAAGGTAACAGGAAAGGAAGTTTAGCTGTGGACCTGACTGATAATATGCGTCTTGTTTTCGTGCCGGATCACACACCTATCTCACTTCTTCCAACAGGAGGACTCGACTGGAGTGCCGTAACGAAAATCATCATTATGGAGGTGACAGATTACCATGGCGATTAGAAAAGTACCCGCTGGGAAAAGTGATTATGCTGTCCCTCCGGGAAGTACATTGCAAGAAACTCTAGAGTATCTTGACATGACCCAAAAGGAATTTGCTGATCGTATGGGCATGGCTCCTAAAACCATCAATGAAATAATCAAGGGGAAAGCACCCATCACTGCAGAAACGGCAATCAAACTGGACACTGTGCTTGGAATAAGCGCTAACTTTTGGACAACCATGGAAGCGAATTATCGCACGGATTTAGCCCGGCTGGAAAATCAGAAAAGGATAGCTCTTGAACACAGTATCGCGAGTGAATTCCTTTGTTATGCCGACATGAGCAGACACGGATGGGTAGTCCCGACACGCGAAAAGGGGAAAAAGGTCGAAGCCCTGCGCAGCTTCTTTGGGGTCGCATCCCTGGAGAACATACAGTCCCTCCCTTATGCCGCAAACTTTAGACTCAAAGAATACTCCAAAACATCTTTCTTTGCGATCATGGCATGGCTGCGACAGGGTGAACGGATGGCGGTTGATATTAAAACCGCACCCTTCTCCCTTGACAGACTTCGCGCCGCCATCCCCGATCTTCGGGCGCTCTCCCTATGCCACAAGGGATTTTGGGAAAAAATAACTACCATATGTGCCAAATGCGGAATAGCGGTCTCCTTCATCCCGCACATAAAAGGTGCCCCCATCAATGGAGCAGTGAGGTGGCTCTCTCCAAAGAAAGCTCTCGTTTCGTTATCTTTACGAAATGCGTACGCGGATATTTTTTGGTTCTCTTTCTTCCACGAATTGGGGCATATCATCAAAGGACATCAAAAAAGCGAACCCTTTATTTCGTACTCTCAATCCCCTGGTCAATGCAGGCTAGAAGACGAAGCAGACGAGTACGCTAGGGATGCCCTGATTCCTCCGGCTCCTTTCGATTCCTTCCTTCGGAAAAACAACTTTTCCTATCAAGCCGTAGAAGCTTTTTCTGAGGAAATTCAAATTCATCCAGGTATCGTTTGGGGACGACTTGCCAAAGAAAAACGTATAGGTTGGAATGAAATCGCTCTCTACCGACTTAAACTTGAATTTCCCTTATAAAACTGAGCGGAAGGGAAAACACCTCATACTCACTTCAAACACAAAAGAGTATGTCCCAGGAAAAAGCGATCGTCGGCAACATGGTATTTGGCACCATTGGATTGCCGGGAGGTTTTATCGGAAGCAATAAAATCCTCATCCCCTGTCTCCTATGCGGGCATTCATGAACACCAGGGGAAAGGTAGCTCGAACAAAAATAGTGAATTAAAACAATGGGGATGAAAAGTGGAAGGCGTCTTCTCTCTGGAGATGATAAATGAGAAAGCTATTGATATCGACCCTGACGGACGGATACTGTCCTATACCTATGGTGACGAGGATCATAAAGAATATATTGTCAGAAATTTTCTCACGAGGGAACGGCTGATAAATTCCGTCAACGGATGGGGGGACGATCTTGCTTATTGGACCGTCGCGGATGGGACTCTTCCGGAAGAATATACGTATGAGCCGGAAATACTGGGAAAATACAGCAGTCATGGTGATACGCTACTGAACGCTATTATAGCAAACAAGCCCGACTTTGTAAGGAACTTCCCGGTGGAATCCATGACGGAAGAACAACTGGAAGATCTGATGAACACGAAAATAAACTGGAACGGAAACAAGGAACCCCTCAAGGGTGTTCTCGTAGCGAGTGACAAGTATCCCAAAGACGAGATAACAGCGATCTTCTGGCTTAAAAAAAAGATGATCAAAAACGACGGGTAGCGGAGCTTTATTACGAAATCGAGTTTCCTAAGCTGTCCAGGGAGGATGTTCAGGCAATACGGGAAGTTCACTTGAATTACTTTAAAAACGAATGTTTATTTCTGGAGCCTGGGGACATACTGTAAGTTCCAACCGGAGGTTTGGGGATGATGGGAAAGACAGCGGAAACAGAATCTTCATCGGTTGATGAGGATTCCGGGCGACTGACAACAACCGGGAAAGCATCGGTTGTGCTATCTGTCCATCCCGCAGAAGGTGCGGCTGCCGTCGGTCAGATATACGGCCTGGTGGTTAAAATCTGGCCGAGCCACTGCCATTTTTATACTTCTTCCTCTTTTGACGGAAACCACGACGCTGTTATTGAGCAAGCCAAGAAAAACGATGAAGCTGAAATCTTTCTTTGTCTGCCGGACGATAAAAAAGGCTTCCGGCTCGAACCTGTGGAAGGTGACTGGAAAAAGCTGATCACCAACGATACATCGGTAAAAATAAACCGGGAGAACCTTCTTTGGAGACAGAAGGGGGGTAAAGGGTTCTTTTTTACCCACCGTGAATTTGATTGCCGTCCAAAAGACGGGGAGACCTTCGCCCACTTCATCGCTGAAACAGCTCTTTTCGTCTGTGAGAAAAAACGTAAAAAAATTCCTTTCCATCTTTTTTCCCCGGAGATTCTCGCACTTAAGGGCAGTGCCGGATGCTCGGTTGCTGTAGTGATGGCAGCCAACAAAACCTTTCCGCCGGAGATGCTGAATGACGAGAATATAGATACCGATCCGATGGTGCCTTATTACCTTCTTTTTTACGACAGAATTACTGATGATTGTGATGATGAAAGTTATTACAGGGATTACAGTGATCTCGAGGATAGAATCCTGACGAAGGAGCGACTTATAAATTGCAATGTTGACGATGTATTGCAGGGAGCCAACCTTGCCGTCATAGCGGCTCTAAACAAAAGGCTCCCGGAGCGATTACGGTATGATCCGGATATTCTAATGGTAACGAAGGGATTATCAATATTGGGAATCCTTATGTCCGACATTCCGGATTATACAAAGAGATTCCCGGCCTGCTCGATGATTCCCAAACTGCTGAAGACAGAAATCAATATGTACATAAAATCGAGGCGGGAATACGGGACTATATCCCTGAGAGACGCTCTCGTGGATGCGGGGAGATTTCCCGAGAATGAGCCGGAGGCGATACTATGGCTCACCTTCGTCAGTGAAGACGACGAAAAGGTCCGCGCGGCGGAACTTTTTTACCAGCTGGAATATCCGGATCAGTATGAGGGAATTATCCAGTCAATACGGGATGCCTACAGAGAAAAATGCTCAGGTCAGGCAGGTTTTACAGGACCTTCCATACTTTAGGAGGCAGGAGACTACAGAATGAGAGAGAAAAAAATCTATGGCCTGGTGGTTCGTCATAATTACGGGCATTCCTTCTATGCTTCTCCTGTATTTACAGGAGACCGCAATACTGTTTTAAATCAGACAGTCGTGGACGACTATGATGATGAGGAGTGTATATTCCTTTGTCTGCCTGATGATGTGAACAGCTTTCGTCTTGAGCGGGCGGATGGCAGTTTAACGGAATTCATCACCAACAAAACATCCGTGCAGATATCGCCGGAAATGCTCTCCTGGAACAGAAAGGCATCAGCAGATGACAAAGATGATTACGGAGATACCTTTGCGCATTTTCTGGTAAGTAAATCTAATTATTTGGAAGAAGATGAGAGAAAAGAAATTCCTTTCCATCTGTTCTCTCGGGATATCCTGCTTGCGAAAGAAAGTAGGGGAAAATCAGTCGCACTGCTGATGGCTGAGGCAGGGGTATTTCCTCCGGAGGCAGGTGAATTAATTGATTTAGATCCGAATATACTGCGCTATCTCATTTATTGCAACAAACACCTGGGGAAAGTTTTTTTCGATGAAGTGCTCACGAAAGAGCGGCTGATGCATTCGTATCAGGATGAAGAATCGAATTTCATCCTGATTTCCGCCGCTTTTTTGCAGAGGGTCCTCCCTGATGCATACAAATATGATACTGACATACTTACTTATGTGGCGAAGTTTGATCCCAATAAGCCCCCTTGTCCGGTACTGCAGGCCTTTCTGGAAAATGACCCTGGTTACATCAGGGGATTCCCTATGAATCTGCTGACTGTTGAGCTGATGGGGGCAAGGGATGCTGACGGAAATGAAATTGTCCTGGAGGTACAGGGGGAAACAAAACCTTTGAGGGTCACTTTCGCAGAGGCAGATAAATTCCCTGAGGACGAATCGGTGGCCATAGTATGGCTGCTCCTGAACGAGTATGACGATGAAAAGATCCACGCGGCAGAAATTTTTTTTCAGCTGGAGTATCCGGATACGTATAAACAATACATCCAGTCAATACGGGATAACTACAGGGAAAATAGATCTTCTGGTCTTATGGATATAGAGATTCTATAGAAAACTGCAGGAGGCTGTGCGATGACAGGGAAAGCAAGGAAAGAGGGCGATATATACGGTCTGGTGGAAAAATGGAATAGAAACATGCCGGGAGACAAATCTCCCGGCATGTTTTACAAAGATAGGGAATCAATAAATTGGGCAAAAAATATTTTGCGTTCCTCTGGCGTATATTCGATAACATTAAATGCGGGAATGCATTTTTTAATTTCTTCAAGTTCGGATTCTTCTTCTATTAGTTTCTTTTCTGCTAATTTACCATGCCTATACGACTCTTTTAGCATCATTTGCTCACCCTTTGGAGCGAATAAATTGGATAAATATAGAAAGTCATAATAATCGATACGAAGGGAAGGGAACGCCTCTGCTATATACTCAACCCATGGGCGATAGTTGTTATAAACGAAGAACGTTACAGTGAGTACCGGACCATCCGGACCGTGGTCTCTCAGGTAGGCCTCAACACCAAATGGTTCCGTGAATAAGTCGTCTGTATTCTTGCGCCATTCCATGAGAGGCGATTCCCATACCCCCGATGCGGAATAGTCGACGTCTCCTGAAAAACCATGGTCAAGTCGAAACTGGATCTCATTTGCAATAACAACGTCCGGAGGTAAAAAAAACTCTTTTGTTGACCACTCGGAAAAATCTCGTTCATAGGTTAATACTTCACGAAAGAGCACAACCATTAGCTGGACCAATTCGGACTCATCGCCAGCGCATTCCATACATACTGGATAAGCATAATCGTCGTTTTCAGTATCATAATCTTCTGCCACTCTTTTAAAATAATCATATATTTTCTTCATTATTTTCTCCTTTTGTCTGTTTCATATGATTTATGCAGTGATACTGCATATTGCGGAATCTCCCTGTCTTCGAAGATTTAGATATTTGCGCAAAAAAATGACCGCTTAATCTCTGACGCACCACACCTCCCCTAAATTTTTAGAACCTGCCTTTAATTTACCTGCGGAGTGGAGCAGAAAACAAATTATTAATTAACATGCAAAACGCGCCTAAATTGAGCCACCCGCGCTGCGTCATGGTCATGGTGCTGTGCCCTAGGATGTTCTGTACGGTGAAGGCATCCGCTCCCTTGCGGAGAAGGAGCAGGGCGGCTGCGTGGCGCAGGGAATAGGCGGTTATGTCCAGACCGCACCGCTTGCCGTATTTCGATACTCGCCGCGTCCAGGACATTACTTGAAGCCTGGTCCCTGTCTCCGTGGCGAAGATCGGGGCATCGGTCCAGGAGTCGGGCCGGTGGGTCAGCAGTTTCCCTATTGCCGCCACGGTGGGAGCCGCAAGGGGAAGAATCCTCGGCGTCCGGGTCTTGGCGACTTCGGCGCGCACAACCACTTCCCCCTTCTCGCGGTGGAAATCATCGGACACGAGCTGCAGGGCTTCCCCCGGACGAATGCCTGTATCAATCTGAATGGGTACACCGGAGTAAATTGAGCCACCGTTCCGATGAAGTGGAGCCGGTGTTCCGACCAAACTGAGCCGGCGTTCCGACGGGAGAGCCATATTCAGAACCTTCTCATAAGATGGATGAACACGTTGCATCTTGGACGTGAATCCATCTACAGGAGGTAGTCATGACAGACTATCGGGAGATACTTCGGCTGAACCATCAGGGAATAAGCGGCAGAGACACCGCGAAAAGCTGCGGCTGCTCGCGCAACACCGTGGCGAGAGTGCTCGGCAAGGCTCGGGAACACGGGATGACGTGGCAGAGTGCCGAGGAAAAGACCAACGGAGACCTCCGGGACCTCTTTTTCCCCGGTGTTCCGGCGCCGTTTTCCCGCACCAGGCCTGACTGCGAGTACATCCACAGGGAAATGGGCAAAAGCGGTGTGACGCTCACGCTCCTGTGGCAGGAGTACTGCGAGAAGTGCCGAACAAACGGCGACATTCCCCTCATGTACTCCCAGTTCTGCCTGTGCTACCAGAAATACGCGCAGAGCGCGGAAGCCACCATGAGACTGGTCCGCAGACCGGGAGAAAGCGCCGAAGTGGACTGGGCGGGGCAGAAGGCCCTCTGGCTTGACCCGGATACGGGAGAGCGAATGGAAGCGCCGGTATTCGTCAGTGTACTCTCCAGCAGCCGGTATGCGTACGTGGAGGCCTTCTCCGACCAGGACCAGGAGAGCTGGCTGACCGCGCACGTGAACATGTTCCGGTACTTCGGCGGCGTGCCCCGCATCCTGGTTCCCGACAACCTCAAGACCGGAATCACCAGGGCGGACAGGTACGACCCCGTCATCAACCGGGTCTACCGAGAACTGGCGGAACACTACGGCACGGCGGTCATTCCGGCAAGGGTCAGGAAACCCCGGGACAAGCCGAATGCCGAAGGAACGGTCGGAATCGTCACCACGTGGATCCTGGCGGCGCTCCGGGACCGGGTGTTCTTCAGTATCCGTGAACTGAACGAAGGAATAGCCGAGAAGCTCGAGCGGTTCAACGCCAAACCCTTCCAGAAAAAGGAAGGCAGCAGGCTCGACGCCTTTCTCGCAGAGGAGAAGGTAGCTCTTCTGCCCCTGCCGGAAATCCCCTACGAGCTCTCTTCGTGGAAGAAGGCCGTAGCGGACAAGTCGTACCATGTCTCTGTCGAAAAGATGCTCTACAGCGTCCCGTACGAATACATCGGCCACGAAATGGAGATCCGGCTGACCCGGAACGTCGTGGAAATCTTCTTCGACGGCCAGAGGGTATGCTCCCACACCCGGCTGAGGGGCCGTCCCGGCCAGTGCTCCACCGTACCGTCCCACATGCCGCCGGAGCACAGGAAGTACAGTCTCTGGGACGGCAGCCGCTTCGTCTCGTGGGCCGAAGACGTGGGACCCCACACAGCGGTCGTCATGCGGGGAATCCTCTCCGCCCACGCAGTCGAGCAGCAAAGCTACAGAAGCTGCTACGGCCTCGTCAGGCTCGGGGACACCTGCTCCTTCGAAAGACTGGAAGCCGCCTGTGAAAAGGCGCTGCTCTACACCCCCCGGCCGGGGTACAGGAACGTCAAGACCATCCTGACCACCGGACAGGACAGAGTGAAGACATCCCCTGCCGTCCCGGAAACGGCACGGCAGGACAAAGACAGTGAAAGCTACGGACTGGTCAGAGGTGCCGAGTACTACGGGGGAAAGAAATAATGCTGGACATGACGACGCTGAACAAGCTCCATGAACTTCGCCTTCACGCCATGGCGGAAAACTACAGAAGGCAGATGGAGGACCCCTCCTTCGGCTCCCTCGGATTCGAGGAACGGTTCGGTATGATGGTGGATTCCGAGTGGGCGCGGCGGCGGAGCACCCGTGTCGAGAACCTGATACGCAAGGCGGATTTTCACGACAGCGGCGCCTGCGTGGAGAACATCGAATACCACGACGACCGCAGGCTGGACAGGGGACAGATAACGCGGCTGGCGTCGTGCTCCTATATCGACAGCGGCCAGAATGTAATACTCATCGGAGCCTCGGGGTGCGGGAAGTCCTTCCTCTCCTGTGCCCTTGGAGTGGCCGCCTGCAGACGATTCTACTCCGTCCGGTACATCCGCCTCCCCGAGCTGCTGAACGAACTCGCCGTAGCCCGCGGCATGGGAGTGTTTGAAGACGTCCTCGAAGGGTACAGAAGGATTCGCCTGCTGATCCTGGACGAATGGCTTCTGTTTCCCCTGAACCCCACGGAGGCGAGAGACCTGCTGGAAATAGTGGAGCGGAGGCTCGGGGTATCGTCCACCATCTTCAGCTCCCAGTTCACTCCTGAAGGATGGCACTCGAAGATCGGTGAAGGAGTCGTCGCCGATGCCATCCTGGACAGGATAGTCCACAACGCGCACATGATCCGGATCCAGGGCAAAGAGTCGATGAGAAAGAAGAAGGGCCTGGCGGCTGCCGGGTAGAAACGAATCTTCTCTTTCCGGGGAGGGTGGCCCCCTCTCCGGAATACCGGCTCAATTCCGCCGGAGAGATGGCTCCGTCAGAATCGGAACAGTGGCTCTCAGAGACCGTAATATCCAATCTGAAGAAGCAGGAGGCAGTAATCACGGAATCCGGCGTAGGTGTTTTTGTCCGGCTGTTGGAGCAGGGCATGGACTTCTTTTTCCTCTAGCTGGACGATCCTTCCGCGCGGCCTGCGCTTCTTCAGTCCGTCCAGGGGATGGCGGTCACCCCGGAAATATCCTTCCCTCGCGGTCCAGTCCCAAAACACCTTGAGATTCTGGAAGCGGATATTGTAGGATGACGGATTCTCGTATCCCGACAGGAATTCCATGGTCCGCTCCCTGGGGTGGTCCAGGGCGTCGGGGTGGCGGGAGAAGAAGAGAGACAGCTGATTATTGCACTGTGAAAGGGCCGCCTGTCTCCAAAAGCAGAGCCACTTGTGTCCTGAAATAGAGCCGGCGAATCCCCCTGGAGAGAGCTGGCCCTTCTCCCCCCTGAGAGCCGTTATCCCTACAATTCGAACGCATGCTGGATTATTGCGTGCGAATTCGAATCAGGGAGGTTATCCAACGACAACGCAGTACAGGGAAATTCTGCGGCGATTCTGGCGGCGAGGAAGCAGGTGTTTGAAGAAGCGAAGCGAAAATTCCCGGAACGATGGAATACCCGTCCGGTGAGAAACCTGGAGGAGGAGAAAGTGGTGTGGCTCAATCCTGAGAAGGATGAAAGAGCACGGGAAACTTTAACCCCGGAAAAGCGACAAGTCGGTTGACAGACGCCGGAGGTGAGAAAATGGATTAGAACGAGAGGTACTCGTGGCAAAACACCCTCTCCCTGACCCTTGGATACGGTTTCCTCTTCTCCGGGCTCGTCTGGATCTATGGGAAGATGCCCGAGGCCTCATTTTTCAGAGCGGCCGGTTTTTTATTGTTATCTGTGACTCTGTTTTTCTCGATACTCCTGCTGGAATCATTCTTGATTATATGGCTCATGACGCACGACGAACAGGCAAGAAACACAAGGATCGGGGAGGCTATCCTCTTTTCACATAGGTACCTCGTCCGATACTGGGCTTGGCTTTTCCTTGTCGAAAGCATCCTGGCCGGAGTGACGGCCGCCATCCTAATTTACTACTCCTTCGCCGCGGCTTCCGATCTGTCCTATGAAAACGAGATGACAGCGATCCGCCGCGAAAACGCAGTCCTGAGACAAGACCTCGACCAGGCGCTCTCGATCCTTCACCACGAGCGACTGCTGCACTTCGGGATCGCGTCGGATGACGTTCGGATGAATAGCAAGCTAACTCCTGTTCCTTCAGCTGTAGACAGCAATGTGTCTCAGAAAGAAGCAGAGACTGTGGCGGACTCCGACGATGATGTTCATTAAGTACAAATGAAGTCGGAGCCTATTTTTTTAAAATAACGATCGGAGGGGATTCTACAGCTGCTACACCGCTGACCTCGACGCTTCTTTCAGGCTCAAGAAAACATCGCGCCTCATCATCCGTATAGAATTACGAATGATATTCCCCCTCCGGGGGCGCGATCCCTGCCCCGTTCCAAGGGTGACATTACCACAGCCTCGCAACACGCAGGTTAATTGGAGGTTGACAAAACAGATTCATTCTGTTATCCTTCATTTAACCTGTGTTAAGGAGGGGATAGCATGCTCACGGCGCTGGGAAAAGCTCTCCGGATGTTGCGGATTGAGCGGAATCTGTATTTAAGAGATATGGCTGAAGAAATTGGGGTGAGTTCTGCCTTCTTGTCTGCTGTAGAAACAGGGTCAAAGAAGGCACCGGCTAACTTAGTGGTTCGAATCTGTGAGGCCTATCAGCTCAACAATGAGGAAAGTAAAAATTTGGAAAAAGCGGCTCACGACTCAATCGGGGAAATAAGTATACGTGTGAAAAATAGTCAAGAACGCCATTTAGTAGAAGCATTTGCAAAACGTTTTCCAAGTATGAACAGTGAAGAACAGAAACGATTGATTTCCGTGCTTGCATCAGGAGAAACTCGGAAGTGACAAAGGACAAGGGATATCGAGTGCGACCTAAGAGCCGAAGGGATATTGAGTATATCGCCTCTTTGGTACGAAAATACTTCTGTAGCGAAACTGAACCGTTCTTCCCTATCATGGATGTTTTGGAAAAACGCATTCAAGAATTGATACCTGATTTCGAGCTCCATATAGAGCCGGATGGTAGCCTGGAAGGGAAAGCTCGTGCCCTAACTTTTCCCAACGAACACATCATCATGGTAGAAGAATCCGTATATTTAGGTGCACTTGCCGGATGCGGCATGGATCGAACAACGTTAGCTCACGAACTGGGGCATCTCTTTATGCATCCTGCGGTTTCTTTCGCAAAGCAATTTGAATCTACATCTGTAAAAACCTACGAGAATTCCGAATGGCAAAGCGATGTTTTTGGTGGTGAATTACTAGCACCGATTCGTTTGATTTCTAGAAAAACAATCTTTGAGGTTGAAGAAGAGTTCGGCGTTTCTTTTGCGGCCGCAAGAGCGCAACTGAAAGCGTTGAGTAAAAAATGCGCAGAGGTCTAAACAAGCTGCAACTTGTTTAGGCCTCTGCGATGGTAGTGGAAGGGCTACCGTCCTGTTCGAAAAGCGGGAACTGAAAATCAAAGGACCTTACGTGAAAAAGAATTATAACATTAATCAGGCCTTTGGTTCTCGGTAATGTTACGTAGTTGCACAGTTTTCGTCTCATCCCCCCAATTTCGGATAGGCAGCACTCTCCCTCCAGAGAGGGGGCTTGCACATGCCTTCTAGTAAAAAAGCACCACGTGGTTTCAAATGGGTTTTCTGCCGCTACAGAAGGGTAAAAAACTCCCAGCGCTATCTGGATGCTCATGATTACGGACATGAGTGTTGGGCATTCCTCGTAAGAGGATAGTAATTTGGGGCCGAAAGGCCCCATTTTCTTTTTTACAGAACACAAAAAAATGCGGATCTCCATTTTTTCAGGTAGTGTCAATATTTTTCCGCACATTTGTTTCTTAGACCTTATTTTTTCTTTGGCCCCTGGAAGGGGGCTTTTCTTTTGGCTATGTGATTAGATTAATGGTCTCCTTCTAACTGGTGTCGTTCCCTCTCATGGAACAAACTGGTACAAAACTGGTACAAAGGATTTTTCTTGTCAAAGCCATAATTCAGTGATATTCTATCTCAAGATGCAATCCAGTTGAGTGTCCCTCACAGTCCACCATTGAAAATATGCAGTACGATTTCCATAGAGAGAAGGGCCCGGATTTTTTCCGGGTCCTTTTTGTCTGTTTCCTTTCAGATCTGGGATGACCAGAGGCGGCCTGCGGATTCCAGGACTTTCTGCCTGAATGGGCGCCGGAGCCATTCATGGAGCCGGAACTGGGAGCTTCCCTCCAGGTCGTTTTCATAGGCGCGGATAAAATCTCCGGCCACGGAGGCGTCATAAATGAAGGCCTGCACTTCGAAATTGATCTCGAGACTCCTGGCGTCGAAGTTCGCTGTGCCCACGGAGACGGCGGAACCATCAGCAATGAGGATTTTTGAGTGAATGAACCCCTTTTCGTACCGGTAGACTTTTACTCCTGCCTTGAGGAGTTCCTCTACGTGGGAGAGGGATGCCCAGTAGACGAGAGCATGGTCCGTTTTGTGGGGTATCATGACCCGAACGTCGACTCCGCTCATGGCGGCAACGGTGAGGGCTGTCGCCAGAGAGTCGCCGGGGACGAAATAGGGAGTGCACAGCCATATGGATTTCCCGGCGTTGGTGATGAGGGAAAAATAGCCCTGCAGGATGGATTTCCAGTTGTTGTCGGGGCCGCTTGCGACAATCTGTACCGGGGCCTCTCCCGCAGGGGGAAAATCGGCGGGAGTGAGTTCCGCCAGGGGTTTTTTGTCACAGAAAGCCCAGTCTGCCCGAAAAATGTCGTCAAGGGACGAAACGGCCGGCCCGGTCAGCCGGATGTGGGTGTCTCTCCAGAAGCCGATGGCGGGATCGCCGGAAATGTACATGTCTCCTATATTCAGACCTCCCATGAATCCGACGGTGCCGTCCACCACGACGATTTTCCTGTGGTTTCTGAAGTTGAGCTCTCTCCGGAGCCTTGGGAATGATACGGGGAGAAAGGAGTGGACCCTGACTCCCGCGTTTTTCAGGGAAACGATGTACCGGGCGCCGAGGTCCCAGCTTCCAACGCTGTCGAAAATGACGTTGACCCGGACGCCCTCACGGGCTTTCCTGATGAGGATGTCCTTTATGGTGTTCCCGATAGTGTCGTTGGCTATGGAGTAATACTCCACGTGGATGTATTTTTCGGCCAGCGAGAGGGCGTCCGTTATGGCGGAGAAGGTTTCCTCTCCGTTGAGGAGCATTCTGACGGAATTCCCCGTTGTAAGAAGGGCTCCGGCGCTCTTTGAAAGAAGCAGGGCCGTTTTCCGTTCCGGGGTACCGATGACGTTCCCTCTGTTTCCGCCGGGAGGGGGCGTTCCTTCCTGCCGGATGCGCCTCTTCTTTCTTTTCAGCCGGCGAAAATATCCCCGGCCCCGGATATCGGGGCCGAAAAAGAGATAGAGTACGAATCCGAGCACGGGAAGAAGAATGAGCACAAGAATCCAGGCTATGGTCCTGTCGGGGTTTTTTTCCTCGAGGAAAATGACTCCCGCTATAAACAGTGCGTAGGCCCACAGAAAGGCGGAAGAATATTCACGGATCAGGTCCGGAAGTCTGTTTAAAAAATACCCGAATGCACTGCCGAAGGATTCTCCGTCGCTGAAGAAGAGCCTTCCCGTCGCCGTCAGCTCGTCCCACCTGGAAAAGAGAAAATATGCGGTGGCGAAGCCGAAGAGAAATAAAAGAAGAAATCCTGTTCCTTTTGATCTTTTCAGAGCAGCGCACCCTTCTTTCGTTCCGCAGCAGGAAGAAAAAATGCGGGGCCTTTCTCTTTTCGGGAGAGGAAGAAAACGCCTTCCCAAAAACGGTCAATAATGTTATTATGCCACGGCATTGGAACACCGGAGCGAGAGTGGTGGAACGGCAGACACGTCAGACTTAGGATCTGATGCCTCAGGGCGTGGGGGTTCGAGTCCCCCCTCTCGCACCATTATGATTTTTGCGCCTGGTAGAAGGAAACCTTCCCCTCTTTCCTGGGGGGAGCCGGCGGAACGAAGGAATCGTCCTTATAACCGAAACATACGGAATAAAGAGGCCGGTAGTCTTCCGGAATCCCCAGGGATTTCACTTCCTCGGGGATACCGAAAAGAAAGACGGTAAGACCGATCCAGCAGCTCCCGATGCCAAGGGACTCTGCGGCGAGGAGCATGTTTTGTATGGCTGCGGAACAGTCGGCGTGGGGGAAAAGAAGGTTCTCGCCCGGCTCTTTCCCCGAGACGACGATTACCGTGGGGGCCCTGTGGAAAACATGGTACCCCTCTTTCCCCGCCAGTTTCCTGACCCATTCGATGGGGGAGTCAGCCATGAGGCTGATGGTCTTTTCGCTCATCTTGTCGATTTTTTCCCTGTCCTGGATCACGAGGAAATGCCATGGCTGGGCGTTGTGGCCGCTGGGGGCCCAGATCGCAGCCTCAAGGATGACATCGAGGTCTTCCCGTCGAAGCTGGTCCTGCCGGAACCTCCTGACACTCCTTCTGTTCCTGATTGTTTCCATCACCGGGTTCATTTGGCGAGTCGCCTCCTTTTGTGTTTTGAGTCCCATGGGGACACAGATAACAATAGCCCAAAAATCGAAGAATTGCTATAATGGGCTAAAATTTTTACCCTCTTCGGCAGGAGCAACTGCCTGCAGAAAGGAGCATCATTATGAGAATACGTCTTGCACCTTGTATTTTATTGCTGACCGCTCTCCTGTTTTTTACCGTGGACGTGAGGTACGCTTTCTCGGCTCCATTTTCCACAAGCCAGGAATTCCATACAATGCAGCGCTTTCGCTCCAAAAAGGACCAGCGCAACAGGATAAAGGCCATCGAGACCTACTTCATGAGGAAAAATCCCAAGGTTCCCCCGAAGAATGTTTCTTATTACGCCCGGCTCATCGAGGATTATTCGGCCCAGTATAATCTTGATCCCTTCCTTGTGGCTTCCGTTATGGTCAAGGAATCCACCATAAAGGAAAAGGCGGTCAGCAAAGGAAATTACGGTCTCATGCAGATCAACTGGAACGCCAACAGGCCATGGATCATAAGGACCTTCCCGGTCCGTTCGAAGGCCGATCTGATAATTCCCTCCAACAATGTGCGCATAGGAACCCACATCCTCGCCGAGAACATAAAGAAATGCAAAGGAGACGTGGACTTGGGGCTGGACCGGTACAGGGGGAGATCCCTCGCTTCCTACAGAAACTCAATCCACAGCCATTATATCGCCATCTCACAGATATTCAGGCGGCTCCAGCCGACGACGTAAGCAGTTCTTATGAAGCCCTCAGAAATTTCCGCCGTTATTCTCGCCGCAGGTTATTCCAGCAGAATGGGCTTCTTCAAGCCGCTTTCCGCACTGGACGGACTAACTGCCCTTGAATGGGCGGTCCGCTCCATGTCCGAGGCCGGCATAGGAGACGTCGTGGTGGTGACGGGATTCCGGAGGGAGGAAACGGAAAACTGTGCAGCGCGAGCGGGAGCCCGTCCCGTTTTCAATCCGAGATTTTCTGAAGGGATGTTCTCTTCCGTGCAGACGGGAGCGGCTTCCCTTTCGTCTTCTTCCAGAGCTTTTTTTCTTCTTCCTGCCGATATTCCCACCGTGCGGCCGGCAACCGTTCGGCTCCTCGCAAGATATGCGTCTTTCCGGGGAATCACCTACCCTCTCTTTCGTGGGGAACGGGGGCATCCCCCCCTTATCGGAGCCTCCTTCATACCCCATATCCTGAATTACTCCGGTGAAGGAGGGTTCAGGCGTTTCCTCGAGATGAGAGAAAAAAGCGCCATCGACCTGGCCGTAGCCGACGAGGGAGTTCTGCTCGACATGGACGAGCCGGAGGATTTCGAAAGGATGCGCCTGAGGGCGAAAAGAATTCACATCCCTTCTCCGGCTGAGCGACAGTCTCTTTTCACCATTGCCGGCACTCCTGAAGAGGTTCTGGCCCACTCGGAAAAGGTTGCCTCCGTTGCCCTGAAGCTCGCCCGGGCTCTAAAGGGCCGAGCCGGGGCAGATAGGGATCTGCTTGAGTGCGCCTGCCTTTTGCACGACATCTGCAAGGCACTGCCCGAGCATGACGCCGCAGGAAAGGTTTTCCTCGAAGTCTGTGGTTTTCCTGCCGTGGCGGCCGTTGCTTCCTGCCACATGAACCTTCCTCCCCGGGCAGCTCCGGAGGCGAAGCTTCTCTATCTGGCAGACAAGCTGGTCCGGGGAAGTTTTGTCGTGCCCCTTGCCGAAAGAAAAAGGCTCGCCATGGAGAAATTCGGAGACGACCGCGATGCACGCTCAAACATCGGGAAACGGTTTGCCCGGGCGAGGCGAATTGTCCGCTGGATCGAAAGGGAAGCAGGGAAAAAGATCGCAGATATTCTTGGAGAAGAGAACCATACTCTGGACGGCTCACATTGAATAAGGTAAAGTTAAGGGTGTAAAGGGCCGGCCTGCAGGCCGCCGGCATGAATGAATATACCTTGGAGCGTTTCGATAAAGGGGGAGACATAGGGATATGGTGCAATGGTATTTCCCGGAGACGATCGACGAAGCGGCAGCGCTTCTCGGAAGGGAAAGGTTCGTTCCCCACGGAGGCGGAACGAACCTTGTGAAAAGCGGTATCGGTTCTTTCGCCGGAGTGGTGGATCTTTCCAGGGTTCCGCTGAATTACCTGAAAACGGACAGGGGCGTTCTGGAAATCGGAGCGAACCAGACATTTGCGTCCGCAGCCGATAATCTCTCGAACCTTTACCCTGGCTGCATTCTTGCCGCAGCCCTTGGTGCGGCTGCCTCCACGCCTCTGCGGAACAGGATCACCATGGGAGGCAGCGCGTCCCTTTTTCCGCTCTGGTCCGACCTCATAGGGCCCATGGCTGTCCTCGAGGGAAAAATCCGTACGGAAGGACAGAACGCAGGCACCCATGATCTCGCTCCGTGGCTGGCTGACCGCTCACTCCAGAAAGGAACCCTGATCACCTCACTCCTTTTTCCCGACCCGTCCGACTGGATATCGGTCTATCACCGGGAGGTCAGGGTAGGATTTGATTATCCGGCCTTTACGGTTTCCGTTCTTGCCCGCACGAACGGGTCAAGGGTGGAAAGGATACGGGTCGCCCTTTCGGGAGGGACAGACAGGGTCGTCAGGCTGGCGGAACTTGAGGAGGCGCTGAAGGGCGCGGACCTCGCGAAAGTTTCATCCCTTGACATACGGAAGATGGCCGCTGTCCGGTTCGGAAGAAAGCCTGCGGGCTCCCCAGAATATCTCTCGGAAATAGCCGCCGTCCAAGTGGAACGCTGCGTGAAGTCAGCCCTTTTCAGGGAGGAGGGAACCCGATGAATGGAACATTTTTCATCAACGGGCGGAAAGAGGAGTGGTCCTTCGCTCCTGACGCCGTCCTTCTGGACGTTCTCCGGGAGCACGGCTGCACCGAGGTCCACAGGGGCTGCGGGGAAGGAGTCTGCGGTACCTGTGCAGTGGTTCTCGATGGTTCCTTGGTAAATTCCTGCCAGGTCTTCGCCGCCTCTGCCCGGGAGAAGGAGATTCTCACGGTGGCCGGGATAGGTTCTATTCATGCTCCCCATCCGCTGCAGACCGCCTTTGTCGAGACAGGGGCCGTCCAATGCGGTTTTTGCACTCCGGCCATGATTCTGGCCGCTTACTGCCTTCTGAAAAAGACGCCGAACCCGACGGATGACGAGATCCGCAGGGCTCTTGACGGAAATTTGTGCCGCTGTACCGGGTACGTCAAGATCATTGAGGCGGTCCGTCTCGCCGCAAGGAGGATGAGCAGTTATGAGTGATCTTTCCGTGGTCGGAAAGCCGATCCTGAAGGTGGATTCCCTTTCCCTCGCCTGCGGCACTGCCAGGTATACAGCAGACTTCGAGGTAAAGGATCCTCTTCATCTGGTCTTCTTTTATTCCCCCCACGCCCATGCGGAGATACTGTCCATCGACGACAATCCTGCCCGGAGCATGGAGGGGGTGGTGGATGTCTTCCATTCGGGCAACACCCCTTCGGAACTGTACACCACGGCCGGGCAGGGATATCCCGAACCCTCGCCCTACGACACCGCCCTCTTCAACAAGAAGGTGAGGTACGTGGGCGATATCGTCGGTGCAGTTCTGGCGGAATCCACTGCGGCAGCCCGGGCGGCGGCGGGGGCCGTTCGGGTGGAGTACCGTCAGCTCGAACCCCTCTTTGACCCGGAAAAATCCATGGATCCGGGTGCCCCCTGTCTCCACGATGACGGAGCTTTCGCTCCCCTTCCCGTGCCGTACCGCCCGGAAGAGAATGTGGCGGGGGAAGTGCTTTTTTCCTTCGGCGACGTGGAAAAGGGCTTCGCCGAAGCCGATTTCATCGAGGAGGAAACCTACAGGACCCACTACACGAACCACTGTGCCATGGAACCCCATGCGGCCACTGCCACCTTCGACGAAAAGGGCAGGCTGGTTATTTATTCCTCGACCCAGGTCCCCTTCCATGCCCGTCGGACAGTCAGCAGGGTGACGGGTATTCCCGCCCACAAGATCAGGGTCGTGAAGCCGAGGATCGGCGGAGGCTTCGGCAGCAAGCAGGAGATCATTCTCGAGCCTTACGTGGCCTTGGCGGCGTGGAAATACAAGAGGAGCGTAAAAGCAGAGCTTACGCGCCGTGAAGTCTTCACCACCGCCAGGACGAGGCACCCCATGAGGGTCCGCATAAAGACCGGCGTAAAAAGGGACGGCACCATAACCGCCCTGGAAATGAACAATATCATGAATACAGGCGCCTACGGGGCTCATGCGCTCACGGTGCTCTCCAACGCGGGGTCGAAGGTTCTGCCCATGTTCAACAAGATACCCAATGTCTCCTTCACCGGTAGAGCAGTCTACACCACCCTTCCGGTGGGGGGCGCCTACCGGGGATACGGTGCCACCCAGGGGTACTTCGCCTTCAACCAGCATGTGGACGGCATAAGCAGAAAAATTGGAATGGATTTTGTCGATTACATAAAGAAATGGCATATTCGTGAGGGGGAAACCTCCGAAGTTTTCAAGGCGATCGGGGAAGGAACCGAGGGGGTAAGCCAGATCATCAAGTCGTGCAAACTCTCCGAGTGCCTGGACCGCGGAGCGGAAGAAATCGGCTGGAGCAGGCTCCGGGGAAAGAGGATCACCTCCGGCTCGTGGGTCAAGGGTGTGGGTGCCGCTGTCTCCATGCAGGGTTCGGGCATCCCGAAAGTGGACATGGGAAGCGCGTCCATGAAGATGAACGACGACGGTTCCTTCAACCTGTACGTGGGTGCCACGGATATCGGCACGGGGTCGGACACCATCCTCAGCCAGATAGCCGCGGAAACGCTGAAGGTGCCCGTGGAAATGATTCTCATCCTTTCTTCCGACACTGATCTTACCCCTTTCGACACCGGGGCCTACGCTTCCTCCACCACCTATGTCTCGGGCCAGGCGGTACTCCGCTGCGCCGGGAAGATCAGGGACCAAATCCTGTCCGCGGCAGCTGTCCTCATGGGCGCCCCTGCTGAATCGCTCTTCCTCGGCGACGGAGGGATTGTAGTGAACAGGCAGACCGGAGAGGAAGCGTCCTTTTCAAAAATCGCCTGCTTCGCCCTGTACAGCCACGACCAGTTCCAGATCCAGGCAGGCGCCTCTTTCACGGGTGATGAATCTCCTGCACCCTTTATGGCTCACTTTGCCGAAGTGGACGTGGACCTGGAAACGGGAAAGGTCCGCCTGGTGAAGTTCGTCTCTGCCGGAGACTGCGGGAGGCCGATCAACCCCGTTCTTACCGAGGGACAGATCGAGGGGGCCACCATGAACGGCATAAGCTACGCCCTCACGGAACAGTATCTCTTCGACCCGAGGGGGAAGATGACGAACAACTCCTTCTGGGACTACAAGATTTTCGGTACCCTGGACATGCCGGAAATGAAGACCATCCTGGCGGAATCGAACGAGCCCACGGGCCCCTACGGTGCGAAATCCATTTCGGAGATAGGGATCAACGGACCGGCCCCCGCCATTGCCAATGCCATTTTCGACGCCACGGGCAGGAGGATCTTTGATCTTCCCCTGACTCCCGAGAAGGTGCTCGCGGCGATCAAGGGTGTCAAATGACCGGAAAATACGGCGACAGCCAGGACTTTGTCATTGGACGGGGTGTCGTGGCAGACGGGGCGGGGCTTTTTCTCGAAGACGGGGCGCTGTTCGTCTCCGGGGGCCGGATCGTGGAGATCGGTCCTTGGGAGACCGTCCGGAGAGATGACATCCCCTTCTACGACGTGGAAGGACGGCTGATTCTTCCGGGACTCGTGAATTTCCACCACCACCTGTACTCCTTCTTTGCCCCGGGAATCTCCCCGGCAGGTCCGACGGAGACCTTTCCCGAGATTCTCGAAAATCTCTGGTGGCGGCTGGACAGGATGATCGACGAGGAGTCGCTCTATTTTTCAGTGCTCATGGGAGCCCTGGATTCCCTTTCCTTCGGGGTGACCTCGATTTTCGACCATCATGCCTCCATGAATTTCGACCGCGAGAGCCTCGACGTGGCTGCGGAAGCCGTCTCTCTCGCGGGGATAAGGGCGGTGCTCTGCCTGGAGACATCCGACAGGCAGGGGAAAGAGGCGATGAAACGCCAGGTGGCGGAGAATGTTTCCTTCTGGGAGAAGCACCGCGGCGATCCCTTCCTTGGAGGAATGTTCGGGCTTCACGCCAACCTGACCCTTTCGGAGGAGACGCTGGCTTTCATCTCGACGGAAAAGCCGGCGGAAATGGCCGTTCATGTTCATTGCGGGGAAGCTCCGGAGGATCTCGCATTCTGCCGGGAGCTGGGGTACCAGGGCCCGGTGGACCGACTGAACTCCTTCGGCCTCCTGGACGGGGACAGCTTCCTGATTCATTGTGTCCATCTCTCGGAGACGGACTATTCCCTTCTCGGGGAGATCAGGCCAGTGGTCGTCCTGAATCCTGAATCCAACGCCAACAACCGGGTCGGAAAACCGGACAGGGACAGGCTTCCCGGGCATCTCTTGGGGACGGACGGGATGTCGGGAGACATGGTGGCCGCTCTTCGCTCTTACATGCTCCTCGGGGCCGGGGGCGGGGAACCCTATTCCAGAATGGCGGACATGATGTTCCGTTTCCCGGAAAAAGTTCTTCAGAGACGCCTTCCGGTCCGGACCGGTTTCCGGCCGGGAGCAGCGGCTGATATTGCGGTTCTCGATTACATCCCCCTTTCTCCCGTTTCGGAGACAAACCTACTCGGGCACCTCCTGTTCGGAGCAAAGGGAGGGAAAGCCCATCTCACGGTGGTCAACGGGAAAATCCTCTGGCGGAAGGGAGAATTCCCCGGTCACGACATGGACTCTCTCCGGTTTCGGGCCAAAAGGGCGGCATCGGCCCTATCGCTCCGCTTTCGAAATTTGTGAGTTCAGGGAGGCAAAATCATGGCAGATCTTTCCTTACGGGTACATGATGTCTTTTTTTCAAATCCGGTACTGACAGCCGCAGGGCCGAATGTGGGAACGGCGGCGAGGATGCACGATGCCGTGGCAGGCGGAGCCGGAGGAATCGTGACAAAAACGGTCTCCGTGGTTCCTGCCAAGGACCCGAGACCCACCATACGGAAGGCCTCGTGCGGCGGTCTTCTCAACTGCGAAACCTGGGCCGAGACGCCGGTGGAGGAGTACCTGGAAGCCTACCGGGATATCAAGCGTGCCGGGGTTCCCCTCATCGTCTCCGTAGGCTACACGCCGGACGATGTAAGGACCTTGGGCAGATTGCTGGAAAAAGAAGTCGGGCCCGACATCATAGAGTTTTCCACCCACTATACCGGAAAGTCCATCGATCCTCTCCTCGACGTGGCCAGGGCGCTCCGGGAGGCCGTATCCGTTCCCGTATGGATGAAAATTTCTCCCAACACCCCGGATATCGAGGAACTGGCGGTGCGGGCGGCGGACATCGTGGATGGTTTTGTCGCCATCAACTCCTTCGGACCGGCCCTGGATTTCGACATTGACACGGCGAAGCCTCCGCTGGGCTCTACCTACGGCCAGGGATGGCTTTCCGGACCTCCCATACGCCCCATTGCCCTCCGCATTGTCTACCAGATAGCATCGGTTCAGCCGAAGCCGGTTATCGGCGTGGGAGGTGTTTATACCGGCAGGGACGCCCTTCAGTTCCTCATGGCCGGAGCGTCCCTTGTGCAGATCTGTTCTGCAGCCATACAGCACGGGCCGGGAATATACGGAAAAGTGGCCCGGGAGATAGGAGAATGGTTAGATTCGTCGGGGTATGCCTCCATTGAGGACGTCCGCGGCCTGTACATGAGAAACGTGATGGCCCGGAACGCCCGACCGGGTGCGGAATAGGAAGGGGGAGCGGCGCTTGAACGAGAAAACGGTCCTCGTCGGTTCTCGGCTTCCGAGAACCGACGGCCTGGCAAAAGCGTGCGGAAGTGCCAAATTTCTGGATGACCTGACCATCGACGGATGCTGGGTCGGCGGAACGGTGCGCGCCCAGGTGCCCAGGGGAAGAATAAAGGGAATCCGGCAGGATCCCTCTTTTGACTGGAGCCGGGCTGTCCTGGTGACGGCGCGGGATATTCCCGGGGTCAACACGGTTTCCATGATCAGGGACGATTACCCTGCTCTGGCTGATTCCCTGATCTCCTTCCCGACCCAGGCGGTTGCCCTGGTGGCTGCCCCGGACCAGGAAACCCTCATGGAGGCCCTTGCAGCAGTTACGGTGGACATGGAGGAGCTCCCCCCCGTCCTCACCGTGGAGGACTCCATAGCCTGTACCCAGGTCATCTGGGGGGACAACAACGTCATGGACGAATATACAGTTGCCTCGGGGAACGCGGCCGGGGCATTTGCTTCGGCGGACCTTATTGTGGAAGGGACCTACAGGACAAAACACCAGGAGCACGTCTATCTTGAAACCCAGGGCATGGCAGCCCTTCCAGGAGAGGACGGATCCATGGAGGTCATCGGTTCCATGCAGTGTCCCTATTACGTTCACTCGGCCCTGGTCAAGGGACTGGGCTTTCTCCCCGAAAAGGTCAGAGTTCGCCAGACCGTGACAGGGGGCGGTTTCGGCGGGAAAGAGGACTATCCGTCCATTCTTGGACTCCATGCGGCCCTTCTCGCCCTGAAGAGCGGACGACCGGTGAAAATGGTCTACGACAGAAAAGAAGACCTTCTGTGCACAACCAAACGGCACCCTTCGATCATCAGGCACCGGACCGGGGTCAAAAAGGACGGAACCCTGGTGGCTGCGGAAATCGACATCATCCTTGACGGAGGAGCCTTCACCACCATGAGCAAGGTGGTACTCTCCCGCTCCATTCTCCACGCCACCGGGTGCTACTTCATTCCCGACGTCTCCGTCAGGGCCCGTGCGGTGGCCACGAACACACCTCCAAACGGCGCCTACAGGGGATTCGGGGTTCCCCAGAGTAATTTCGCCGTCGAGCGGCACATGGACAGGATTGCAGAGGTTCTTGGAATGGACCCCTTGGACCTCCGGAAGAAAAACCTCCTGAAAAACGGGTTTTCCTTTCCCTACGGACAGGTCCTTGGAGAAGGCATGTCGGCTGAGCTGGTCCTGGACAAAGTGGTGGAAATGTCCGGTTACCGGGAGAAACGGCGCCTGTTCGACGAAGAAAACAGAAAGAATCCTTTTTTCAAGAAGGGCATAGGTCTCTCCCTCGGGCTTCACGGCGGCGGTTTTACCGGAAGCGGGGAAGAAAATATCAACGGCTCCGCATCCGTCCGGGTTGCAGGGGGCGAGAAGGTTGAGGTGCTTGTGAGCAGCGTTGAAATGGGCCAGGGTGCATCCACCGTCCTTCCCATGATTGCGGCGGAGACCCTCGGACTGGACTTCACGAAAGTGGTTCACCATATTCCCGATACGTCAGTGGTCCCGAACAGCGGCCCCACGGTCGCATCAAGGACAACCATGTACGTGGGAAAAACGGTCCAGGACGCCTGCCTTTCCCTTGTAGAGCAGATGGCGGAAAAGGCAGCCGAACTTGAAGAGTTCGCCGGTACGCCTGTCTCATTTGAAAAGGGAGCTTTCTCAGCAGGCGAAAATGAGCGGATTCCTTTCTTCGACATGGCGAAGAGGCTTGCTTCTTTCCCCGGAGTTCT
This sequence comes from Aminivibrio sp., assembly GCF_016756745.1. Taxonomy (NCBI): domain Bacteria; kingdom Thermotogati; phylum Synergistota; class Synergistia; order Synergistales; family Aminobacteriaceae; genus Aminivibrio; species Aminivibrio sp. Next base: position 3,019 of record NZ_JAESIH010000044.1, on the reverse strand, counting down.
CTCCGCGACAGCGCGTTATCGGCCGGATCCGGGATTTTCTTGGGATGAAGCATCCTACACCGGCGACGCGTACAAGGCCTACGCCTGGATCGCCAATGTGGTGGAGGTCGAGGTGGACATGGAAACCTTCGAAATTTCGCCCCGGAAAGCCCATGTCTCAGCCGAGATAGGGAAGGCTGTTTCTCCCGTCCTTGCCGCAGGCCAGATTGAAGGAGGATCCCTCCAGGCTTTCGGCTACGCTTACCTCGAGGACGTGGAGATGAAAAACGGAAGCTACACCGCGGCACACCTCAACCAGTACCTGATCCCGACGACCCTCGACACGCCGGATTTTTCCGTGGATCTTCAGGAAGTACCCTTCTCGGGGGGACCCTACGGAGCGAAGGGGCTGGGTGAGCTTCCCATGGACTCAGGCGCTCCGGCGCTTGTCGCCGCTGTCGGGCAGGCGACGGGAATCTTTCCCGAGAGGATTCCTGTGACAGGAGAATATCTGCATTCCCTTCTTCGGGGAAAAAAGCAGGAACGGAAGGCAGGAGAACAATGAAAATAACCTGTGTCATCAACGGGACGCTCCGGGTGTTGGAAACCCGTCCCTTGGACCGTCTTCTGGACGTGCTGCGGAGCCTTGGACTCACCGGTACGAAAGAAGGATGCGGGGAGGGGGAGTGCGGCGCCTGTGCCGTCCTTCTCGACGGAGAACTTGTCAATTCATGCATGATCCCTGCTATGCAGATCCATGGGCGGACAGTACTCACCACGGAAGGGCTGGGTTCGCCGGACACCCCGGATATCTTACAGAAAGCGTATGCTGACGAAGGGGCCGTGCAGTGCGGTTTCTGCATCCCGGGGATGGTGATTGCCTCCAGGGCTCTTCTCGCCCGAAATCCTCATCCGGACCGACCCGCGATCAGAACGGCCCTCGCCGGAAACCTGTGCCGGTGCACCGGCTACGAGAAAATCATCAGGGCAGTGGAGAAGGCGGCGGACATGGGGTACGGAGAGGAAATCCCGCCTTTCGGCGGACCGGTGTGCTGTTATCCGCCGGAATTTACCGAAGAGGAAAGAAAATCCTTTTTTCAGCCTTCGTCCCTCGATGAAGCCCTTGAAATACGGGCCGAATACGGCGATGAAATAACCTTTCTCGCGGGAACGACCGATTTCTATCCCGACATGAAAAACGGAAAAGTTGAGGTGAAGAAGGTTCTCGACCTCTCAAGAGTGGAAGAGCTCAAAACAATAGTCCTCCGCAGCGATGATCTTTTCGCGGGGGCCTGCGCCGGCGACAGCATGATCATGGAACATCCCGACGTGCTTGCTCTCTTTCCCGCCCTTGCCCGGGCAGCGGAACTGAGCGGTGCCCGGGCGGTGCAGAACAGGGCCACTCTGGGCGGAAACCTGGCTTCCGCCTCGGGCGCCGCCGACCTTCCTGTTCCCCTGCTGGTTCTCGGGGCGTCGGTCATCCTGGCGAGCGTCAGGGGAGAACGGCGGATTCCCATGGAGGAATTCTTTACCGGCTACAGGCAGACGGTCATGAAAAAAGATGAAATCCTGCGCGGCGTCTCTCTCCCCCTTCCCCGGACCTCTCTGCGGCAGGCGTTTTACAAGCGGGGTTCAAGGGCGGCACTGACCCTTTCCAGGATATCTGTTGCCTGTTCCGCCGTCCTGGAGAAAGGAACTCTGAAGGATGTGCGCATAGCAGCAGGAAGCATGTCCGCCTTTCCTGTCCGCCTTCAGGAGACCGAGGAGCTTCTTTCCGGCAAAAGACTTTCGGCCGAACTGGCAGATGATGCTGCGGACAGGGCCTCCCGGGAGATAAACCCAAGGACGTCCGGAGAATTCAGAAAAACGGTGACGGGAAACCTTGTACGGAGATTTCTCCTCTCTCTCCGGGAGAACTGACCGAAAGGGCACGGCCTTTTTCGCGGATGTGGACGGAAAAATCTCTCCGGGCTGTTCGGAGAACAGCGGCAAGGCAGTGTTTGCGACCACACAGCCCTTCACCTGGGAGGCGCGATCATTATGACTGAAAAGTTTGAATCTCTACTCGCAGGCAGTTAATTCTACAGCGCACCATAAAAATAGAAGAAGCTGAACATTCTTATCCATTCGATGTAAAATTCAGTAATAAGTCCGAGGGGCGAGGTGTTCGTACCGCCTATAGATCGTGACCGATGAAGGAAAGAGCCGTCGATGCCGCAGGAGGACATCTCGGGGGAGGATCTGCTTGTCGAAGCTCGGTGTTCCCCGCCCCCGCGTCGTGCTCGTCGATTCCGGATGCGGCGACAGGCTCCGGAGCCGCCTTGTCGAAAAATACCGCTACCTCGTGGTCGGATGTTCGGTCCCCGAATCAGATATATGGTTCGATGCCACCTGGACGAGTGCGTCCTCCGCGGTGCTCTTCGGCTACAAAGACCGATAGTGGTGGCGCAACAGGGACATACCAGGGGACGGCGATGGCGGCGATAGAGGAGAGCTTCAAGGAGTATAGAAATCCGGGGAGGGGGCATTACGAAATCTGCTCCTACAAAGGGTGCGCCTTCACATGGGTTCGTGATGCTCGCGCATTTCTTCACGCTGAAGCTCCGCTTTGCCTTTTGAAAAGGTGAAATTGTCCTGACGAGCCGATCCGATGGTCAAGAGACTGATCGTTGAAAGTCTGCGAGGACCGGTTCGTTTTGTCAATGTCCGTTTGTTATCCTAAATCCGCACCTCAGCGGGGAGTGTCACCGGAACTCGCTTGGGCGGGGGGTGCAGATTGTCGTTCGTGACAACTGCCCAAGCGAGTCCCGCGGCTCCCTGCGTTCGCCGATTGCCTGCTTGTGAAACCGACATCCGTGTCGGTTTCTCTCACCTCAGGCGCCCCTCCCAGGGGATAATCTCTTCGCCCCTGGGGAGGGCGAATTCACCGTATGCCCGGCGACACTCCCTCTGCCTGAAAAATTAGCGGATTTAGGGTTATTGCGATAAACTACTTAAGCGCAAACACGCACCCTCTCTTTCCCGTCTTAGAAAGAAGAAA
>NZ_JAESIH010000043.1 GCF_016756745.1 Aminivibrio sp. | reverse complement strand
AGGCCTGGTTGGTGAAGTGGCTGCCCTGGTCGGAATTGATGATCTCCGGTTTACGGTGGCTGAGAGCACGATGGAGACAGCGTAATACAAATTCCTTTTCCAATGTGTAACTGATCTCATAGTCCACTATAGTGCCCCCCAATGTCAAGACACAAAATCTCAGATGATCCGAATATCTCCTTTCATTAGGCTGCATGGATCTTTTGTTGCCGGGCAAAAGCATCGGGAGTAAGTCCCCCCAGCGATGCATGGGGGCGGATCGTGTTGTAGTCATAAATGTATTTGTTGACGGCTGCGATCATCTCCTTTGGTGTGATGTACTCGTTGATGTAGATATCCTCGTATTTCAAGCTGCGGAAAAAACGTTCTGTGCGAACATTGTCCAACGCCTGGCCTTTGCCGTCCATTGATATCCTGACTCCGTTGCTCTCCATCAGATCCAGGTAGGCCTGGTTGGTGAAGTGGCTGCCCTGGTCGGAATTGATGATCTCCGGTTTACGGTGGCTGAGAGCACGATGGAGACAGCGTAATACAAATTCCTTTTCCAATGTGTAACTGATCTCATAGTCCACGATCCCGCGAGTATGCCAGTCGATGATGATAAACAAGTACATAAAACCTTTCTTAAACGGCAGATAGGTGATATCCACACCCCAGACCTGATCCTCATGATCGATCATCAGATTGCGCAACAGATATGGCCGTACATATTGTGCATGATACTTTTTGCTCAGGTTAGGCCCCGGATATAACGCGATAATATCCATCAGCCGCATTAGGCGGCGTACGCGTTTCCTGTTGACTTTGCAGCCGTAATGATTTCGCAGATAGTCAGTCATTTTGCGATATCCCCAGGCCGGTTTCGCCATATGTGTTTTATCAATGATTTTCATGATATCCAGGTTTTCCGCAGACTCTCCGTGTGTCGGATCGGATAGATCCTGGCTTTGATTGCGGTAAACGCTGCTGCGATTCACCTCGATCAGTTCGCACTGTCTCTTAACCGTCAGCTTTTTGTTTTCTGTAGAAACTAGCTTTAGTCGCTCCTTCGGGACCAAAGATTTCGTTATATTTTTTTTTGAGCCAGTCACACTCGATCGTGAGCTGGCCAACCTTCTGCTGCAGAACTGTGATTTCGCGCTCTTTAGCCTCTATTTCCCTGGAACTGTCTGTTTCACCGCGCTGGAAAACTTCAGCTGCATGTTCCTGGAATTGCTTATGCCAGCCACTTAATGTCGCCGGCGATATTTGATACTTCTCGGCAAGTTCATTGAGCGTGTGCTGTCCGCTTAGCAGTTCCAGTACGACCTTCGATTTGAATTCTGGATTGTAGGTGTTTTTCTTCTTCTTCATCATTTCATTATTATATTCGGTTCGACCATATTTTTCATGTCTCATTTCTTGGGAGCATTATAGTTCCCTCCGCCCCCTTACGAGGAGGCATCCACTCGTTCGAGATTCCCGTCCTTGGAGAAGCGCATCGGCTCCGGGGAGGAGAGCACGCGTATGTCCGCGTTCCCGGACAGCTCGTCGAAATAAGCCTCCGAGACGGCGATGGAGGAGAGTTCGAGCGTGTTTTTTATCTGCACGATCCGGCACTCCTTCGCGGTCTTGGGAGCGCAGCTCGAGATGGCGATGGCGATCGCGTCTCGTTCGTCGTTTGCGAGCAGCGGAATGGCGCAGCCTCGGATGTCTCCGGCGGTGACGCCGTTCGTGTAGGTGCTTGCGAAGTCCAGGCCCCGGACGGCGCGCAGTGTCGTGATGTCGGCGAGGCCTATGCCGATGGCGTTCCCGGAGGAGTGCTCCGTCAGCCCGAGCACGACGACGACCTCCGGGGAGGCGATCTCAGAGAAACCAAGCGCCCCCTTCATCGGACGCCCCGAGATGTTCGGGTCCATTCCGGCCCCGCTGATCTCCTTGCCGATCTGCTCCACCACCAGAATATCGATATCCTTCGGAATGAGTCGCCCCATCGCGGCCTTCGCCTCCAGAAGCAGCTCCTCCTCTCTCTGGAGGCAGCGACCGGGCGGAATCGCCTCGACGATCATCGTCTCCTCGTAGGCGTTCTCGATGATGGCGAGGCCGAAGAGCACGGGCGCGCGCTCAAGAAAGAGCACCGCCGCCGAGAGTACGCTCGGCCCCAGCTTAGCAACTCCTTGGCCGTGGATGGCGGTCGCCCCCTTGTGCTTGCCCAGGCCCACCGCCATCATCTTGCACAGGCCGCTCTCCACATGCATTTTGAAGTCCGTGTGCGCCTTCACCCGGTTGCAGACGACGATGCCGTCCGATTCGAAGGCGTTTTTGTCGCACCAGACGTCGATTCCGTCCTCCGTCCTCCCGAGCAGCACCGCGTCCATGGACGAGCGAACGGGCGCACCGACGGACGACTCCGTGACGCCCAGCCCCTCCAGGACATGAAGCTGCCCATCGGCGGTCGCACCGCCGTGGCTTCCCATCGCAGGGACGATGAACGGCACGGCGCCTCGCTTCTTCAAAAAGGCGACGACCGAGCGCAGCACGGGGACGATGTCGGCTATCCCCCGGCTGCCCGCCGCTACGGCGATATGTTTCTCCGAGAGGTCCGGAAGCGCCAAAGCCTCCATCGAGGCGGTCGCGGCGGCGGGGACGTCGTCGAGCCGCTTTCGCGGAAAGAGCTGTTGTGCACGGAACATACGAGGAAACTCGGGCCCCGCTCCCGTTTCGAGCACGTAGGGAATTCGCCCGGGCCACATACTATTCTCCCCTCTCTACCGAAGCAGCCGCACAAGGCCGAGGCTCAGCGACGGCACGAAGGTGATCAGCAGCAGCGCGACGCCCATCGATATGACGAACGGCATGATGTTCTTGGAGATCTTCTCGATGCTCTCCCCAGAGACCGCCGACGCCACGAAGAGGTTGATCCCGTACGGGGGCGTGACGAAGCCGATCGCCAGGTTCACGGTGATGATGACGCCGAACTGGACGGGGTCGATGCCGAGGCGCGTGACCACCGGCAGAAGGATGGGCGTCAGGATGATGACGGCGGCGATGTTGTCCACGAAGCAGCCGATCACGAGGAGGATGAAGTTCAGCAGCAACATGATGACGATGGTGTCCGTGGAGACTCCGGCGAGCCACGCCCCCAGCTTGGCCGGGATCTGCGCCATGGCGAGGTAGGCGGCGAATGCCATGGAGAACCCCACCATGAAGGAGGTCGCCCCGTTCACGAGTACGGCGTCTTTCAGCGCCTCGTAGAGCGACGCGAAGGTGAGCTCCCTGTAGACGAAGATGCCGATGAAGACCGAGTAGACTACGGCGACGACGGCGGCCTCGGTCGGCGTGAACACGCCGCCGTAGATGCCGCCGAGGATGATGACCGGCACGAGCAGCGCCCAGACGGCCTCGCGGAATGCCTTCACCGTGTCGGCGAGCGTGTGGACCTTCCCGTCCCCCAGGTACCCCTTCTTCCGCGCGATGACGTAGCAGTTGAGCATGAGCAGGAATCCGATGATCACGCCGGGAACGATGCCCGCAAGGAAGAGGTCGCCCACGGACGTTCCCGAGACGATGCTGTAGAGGACGAACGGGATGCTCGGCGGGATGATGACGCCGATGGTCCCCGCAGCGGCGGTAAGCGCGGAGGCGAACCCCGCGTCGTAGTTGCGCTCTTTCATCGCGGGGATCATGAAGGAGCCGATGGCCGAGACCGTCGCCGGTCCCGATCCGGAGATTGCGGCGAAGAACATGCAGGCGAGCACGGTGACCATGGCGAGCCCACCGATGATGAATCCGACCAGGCTTTCTGCAAGCGCCACGAGCCTTCTCGAGATGCCGCCGTAGCTCATCAGCGCCCCAGCGAGGATGAAGAACGGGATGGCGAGCAAGGGGAAGGAGTCGAGGGACGAGAATGACTTCTGCGCGATCATGATCAGCGAGACGTTGGTCGTGAAGTGGAGCATGATCGCCGTTGCCAGCCCCAGCGCGATACCGATGGGGATGCTGGTGGCGATGAGGACGATCAAAAGCGCGAAGAGCAGCAGCGTCTCCATCAGCAGGCCGCCCCACTTCGCAGGTCGCGGAGCAGATCCTTCATCTCCATGACGAGGCGGATTGCCATCATGGCGCACCCTGCGGGCACCGAGGCATACGCCCACGCGATGGGAATCTGCATGGCCGCCGACACCTGCCAGCGCTTGATGAGAAATGTTGTAAGAACGCTTCCCTGCCAAGCGATGAAGAGCGCGAACGCGCACCACACCAGCAGCACGACAAACTCGTACCACTTGCGGAGTCGCCCCTTCATGAGGTCGACGATCATCTCCACGCGAAAATGCCGCCGCATCCGCACCGCATAGCTCGCTCCCACCCACGTCTGCCAGAGAAAGATGTAGCGCGCAAGCTCCTCGCTCCACGAAAGGGAGTTTTGAAATACATACCGCATGACCACCTGGATAAAAATAAGGACCACGTTGAAGGCAAGACTGCCTACAAGAAAGACTTCCTCGATTCTATCGAACGCATTTCGCACTCTTCTCCCTCCTCTTTACAGCGCACCGCAAGGGTCTGCTGCTCCCTTGCGGTGCGAAAACAACGATTCTCCTGTTCTTCGAACGGATGCTCCCTTAAATTTCGTTGGCTTTCTTCGCCAGCTCGACAAGCTCCTCACCAATAACGCCCTTGAACTGGTCGTAGACGGGAAGCGTGGCGTCGATGAAGAGCTGCTTTTCGTCGGGCGTCAGCTCGTTGATCTGGAGTCCCGTCTTTTTAAGCTCTTCCAGGAACTCCTGCTCCTGCACCTCCGCGAGCGCCCGTTGCTCGACGACGTAGCGCTTGCCCGCGTCCTCGACGATCTTCCAGAGATCCTCGGGCATCGATGCGAAGAAGTCGTCGTTGGCCACAAGCATTGTGGCGGAGTAGACGTGTCCGGTAAGCGAATAGAACTTCTGCACTTCATAGAACTTGGAGGTGTACACAAGGACGACGGGGTTCTCCTGCCCGTCCACAGTGCCCTGCTGCAGTGCCGTGTAGAGTTCGCCGAAGCTCATGGGCGTAGGGTTTGCGCCGAGCATCTTAAAGAAGGCGATGTGGAGCGGGTTCTCCATTGTGCGCAGCTTGATTCCCTTCAGGTCGTCCGGCTTGTGGATGGGGTTACGGCTGTTGGTGATGTGCCTGTAACCGTTCTCTCCGTACCCCAGGTTGCGCATTCCGAGGGGTTTCAGCAGCTTGTCGACTGTTTTGCCGAGTTCACCGTCGAGGGCCTTGAACGCGACCTCCTTCGACTTGAAGAGGAAGGGAAGGTCGAATACCTGGAAGCGCTTGTCGAAACCGGCGAGCGCCGACGTTGCGGGGATGGCCACCTGTACCGTCCCCAGCTGAACGGATTCGATGAGCTCCCTGTCGCCGCCGAGCTGCGCATTGGGGTAGAGTTCAACGGCGATCCTGCCGCCGCTCTTCTCCTCGATGTCCTTCTTGAACACGTCCCGCATGATGATGTGGTCCGACTGGTTCTCCGGGAGAATATACCCGACCTTGATCACATACTCCGCCGCCGCGAACGCCGAGCCCGTCAACACCACCGCCAGCACAACCGCCAACGCCGCTACTCTGCCCATACGATTCATTACAACCCCTCCTTTTTCATCTTTCAACCAGTGTTTCCCCCAGCGCTCCGTCCGGGGAAGCTCTCAGCGCGTCTCGATCAGCACCGTTTCCGCATCGGCATCCACGATGACCCGATCACCGTCCTTAAGAACTGTATAAGGATTTTCCTCCAGCCTGTCCACCACGGGTACCCCGGCAACGACGCAGGAGGAGACGAGCACCGGCTCCACTTCGTCAACGATTATGGCTGCGGGCAGATTGTTCCGCATCTTGAGCTGATATAGGCCGTCCATCATGACGACCGAACTTCCCTTGCCCGACTTGACGACGAGAATTTTTCCCGCCACGCTCTTTCCGTGGAGAGCGTGCCCCTCCTCGATGACGACGCCGGTTTCCGGGTCGCACAAGTAAAAACAAATCGCGTCCTTGGAAAGAAGAACCTCTCCCTCTCCCTTTCCTTTGTTCACCCTTCTGCAACGCACCATCCGTTCCGGAGCCATCACGACACCTCCCCGCGCACGGCTGCTTCGATGCACTCCGTGAGTCTACGTATCGTGAAGGTCTGCCCCCGCCGCTTCCGGTAGTACATGTTCTTCGGAGAATCTGTCACGCCGGTTCCTCCCTCGAACATCTTCCAGCACGGCTCGTCGATGCAGGTGTCCGAGATGAGACGCGCGCCGAAAGCCTCGATGGCCTCGATATGGCCGGAACGGCGCGCAAGTTCTATGGCATCCCACGATGTCAACACCCAGAAGGAGACGTCCGCATGGACTTTTTTCCCCTCGACGCGCCCGGCGAGATCGATCAACTGATCGTAGGTATAGTGCGGACAGCCGAGCATCACCGAATTTATCCTGCCGGCCTTTTCGGAGAGCAGATCCTGCTGCTCCGCGAGATGCTCGTTTTTCACGACCATTTCCGCCGCAGGCACTGCGCCGCCGAACGCGGCCGGCATATCGGGCGCTTCGGGCGTCATCCCCAGGATATGATACATCGGAACAGCCCCGCTCGTATTCAACTCCGCCCCCAAATAGAGCAGCTCCTCGGGGGTCGGTCGTCTGCTGAAATTTCGCAGGCGGAACACCGGCGTATGCGATCCGACGAACCGCCCAACGTACCACCCCATCATACCCCAGTCGTACGGCTCGTTCAAATCCGCTTCTACATCGACAAGCATCGTGCCCTTCCTGTTTTCCGCTAAGTGCAGACCATACCGGGGCGTGACGCCCGTCACGGCGCACGCGAGCGCACTTACAGACGACTCCCTGTTTGAGCGCGCTCCGAGGACCGCGTTGACGTACGGCGTCGCGCTCGATTCGGAGAAAGCCACGTGTTCGCCGAAGGCGGGAACGTTGCCCCACAGCTCGGGAGTGCAGCTGTAGGTCAGCTTTGCGCCAATCCTACGGTAGGCGTCGAACGTCCGCCACGCCAATTCCCGCTCCGCGTCGGTCACGTTGGGCACCTCGCCCAGTACCTCGACCGCCCACGCCGGGTTGGTCGTCGGCGGCACCTTGCAGAACGCACCGCCATCGACAAGCAGTTCGCACCAGTACGTATCGCCCTCCTGGCCGCTCAGCGCGACATGCGCCCTCGTGACCGGGATCATCTCGTCCGCCTCGAAAGTCGTCCCCAAAGCCACCAGCAGCTCCATTGCGCGCTGCGTTCCGTACCCGCGCTCTCCGTCGAGCATTCGTTTCTCTTCGTCCCGTAACTTCACCCATAAACACCCCGCTTTCGCTCTCTTGCAAAGCATTTCCAGGCGTGCTTTTTGAACGCATCTTGCATGCAAAAATATTTTATAACGCTAGTCAATTGTGCGCAAGCGGAAAACGCATCTCCGCCGAAGAATTTTCGAAAGCGTACAACCAGTGTTGAATCAGGCGTTCATGAAGTTCGAGAGGATATACCCTTCGCTGAGGACGATATGATTGTACAGGACCTTTCTGATCTGCTCCTCGTCGCGGTTCCGCATGCATGCGATGATCTCTTCGTGCTGCGAAATGGTGTTCAGCGTGTCCTTGAGCGAGAAGAGCGCGAGGAGCTGCATGCGGCCGATCTGCGACTGAAGGGAAAGCAGAATCTCTCGGATGCGCTGGTTGGAGGCGTATCCGATGATCCGCATATGCAGCGCCCTGTCGCCATCCGCGATGATTTTTTTGTCGAACCGTGCCCCGGACTCCACCTTGACGCGCAGGTCTCTCCAGAACGAGGCGATCTCGTCGAGTGTTTCGTCGGGAATCCTCTTGGCGGCGGACTGAAACGCGATGGTTTCCAAGGCGCGCCGGATCTCGTAAATCTCCTTGATGTCCTCGACGGAGATCTCCGTGACGAACGCGCCTCTCCCGGGAATCAGGCGAACAAGCCCCTCCTTGCTCAGCATCCGGAGCGCTTCGCGCACAGGAGTCCGGCTGGTGCCGAGCTTCTTTCCGAGCGGTATCTCGCTCAGCGGAGCTCCGGGGAGGAATCGCTTCTCTAGAATCTCCTCGCGGATCTTATCGCAAACAAAATTCGTCAAGCCATCTTTATTACGTAGTTTAGGCATCCATACCACCGCATGTAGTTTTTTCGAATATGTTTTTCCCGCTGCCCGCATCGTTCGAAGAAAGACACAGCCCTCATCTCCCCGTATAGAGGGCAGGGGTTGAAAACAATTGCGACGACGCAATTGTACAAGATAGAAGAGCAATGTGCCCGAGACTTTTAAGAGGTTCACTCTATAAATTCGTTTCGTTAATGAATAGCCTGACGTGCGATTGCCAGCTCATTTATTCCCTATTGATGTAAAAAATATTAGAAGAACATCGATATTGCCATTAATAAAATAAATACAATAAAAAACGGGCCATAGAATTTTTCCAAAGCTTTTTTGTTTATCCGCTTACTAAATAAAGGTCCGAGGATTGCACCGGTTATAGTGCCGGATGCTAGCAGTATTACCAGTAGCCAATTCAGAGTTCCAAATGCACTATGGGTTACCATTCCTGTAATAGCTATAAAAAATAACACCATGACTGATGTGCCCACTACCTCCAAAGAGGAAAGACCCATACTTTCCAGTCCTGCAAGGATTGGAGGCGTGCCGCTTGCACCGAGCATACCTGACATTAGCCCGCCAAGTAACCCAAATACCAAGCCTTTTGCTATAAAAAGCTTTGAAACAGGCTTACTTTCATTAGCGTTAGGTTCTTCCAGTAGTCCGTTTTCTGCTCTTTCTTCTTTGACGTGCTTTTCCTTTCTTGAAATCACCATGCCGGTTCCCATGACCAGAAGAAAGATTCCAAATATTTTTTTAAGAACTTTTACCGGAACAATTGTGACAAGATAGGAACCGGCGATTACTCCGACAATTCCGCCTGCCACAAGTAAAAAACCTGTTTTTGGCTTTACATTTCCTGCCCTGTAGTGACTTATTGAAGCAGCCAGGGTTGTCGGGATAATCGTTGCAAGAGATACAGACACAGCCTGATCCATTGAAATAGCAAACAATCCTGTCAGCATTCCAACATAAAATATTCCTCCACCTCCACCCATTAAAGATATCAGAAACCCTATAATAAGTCCTGCCAGAGGTAATAAATAAATCGGTAAATGCACAATATCACCCTTTTTTTAATATTCTTCAATGCCTACAGCAATATCTATGTCTTCCCCGTTGACTTCTTGAAAATAATGCAGGTGCATTTACAAATCCCAGGGTGAGCCAGAAAAACATCCAATAACTTCCCTTCCTCGATCAGCAAATTTTTCAGGCAGAGGGAGTGTCGCCGTGGGGTAAGGCGAATTCACCCTCCCCAGGGGCGAAGAGATCTCGTTCCGCGCTCTTTGCGGAGGAATCCCCCGGAGGAGGGCGCCTGAGGTGAGAGAAACCGGCACGGATGTCGGTTTCTCAGGCAGGCAGCCGGCGAACGCAGGGAGCCGCTGGACTCGCTTGGGCAGTTGTCACGGACGACAACCTAAACCCCGGCCCAAGGGGCCCCCGTGACGCTTCCCGCCGGGGTGCGGATTTAGCCCCTTTATGTTATGTGAAATATTATTAAAACTTATGCTACAATGAAGCAAAGAAAGATGTAAATTCCTTCGTCTGCTACTTCTGTTTCGACTGATCCCAAAGTCGGACCCCAATCTCAGACCCCAACTTTAGATCCAAAAATTTTCTGACAGAGAATGTGTCGAGGCCCCAATTTCAGACCTCAACAAACTTCGGCAAACCCCAAAACCTTTGATTATCCAATGAAGAACCGGCCTGTTGTTATCCGACCCTGAATTCAATTGATACCTTGTCTGGGTCATATACGTAGAAATATGTGCTGTTCTCATCGGGCTTTCTGATCTCTGTAGCATTGTATCCCATGTCGAGTGCCTGCTGCTGTTTCGCAACGATGCCCTCTTCATCTGTGAAGAAACAGGCTACAAAACCTTTTGTGGTGCACTTGTCACCTCTGGATGCGCATACCAGTTCCACTTCGATCTCACCGCTCTCGTCTTCCATGAAGCAGAGCGATGCTCCTCCCAAAGTCTCTTCGCCGGCTGTAAATTCTCTGAATGGCTTCAACCCGACTAAATCCTGATAAAACTTCTTCGATGCTTCAATATCTCTGCACATGATTGTCATTCTGAATTTTTTCATTTTAACCTCCATCTCGCAGCAATGCCGCGATACAAATAGGGATGAAACAACATCCTCCCCTGATCCTGCTGTATAATGGTCTTTGTTGGAGCGGATACACTACAAAGCACGGTAAGGGAAGTCGTTGATTTCTCCGCGGATCAAGGCAGTAGTTTACGCAGTATACGGCATACCTTCCGACAAGTACAAATGAGCGGTTCCCATAACAATAATAAACAAAATTATTATGGTAATTATATAACTATTACTACCGATTTACAACTAAAGTGGCCCCGCCTAAATCCGCACCCCAGCGGGGAGTGTCACCGGTGCTCGCTTGGGCGGGGGGTGCAGATTGTCGTCCTTGACAACTGCCCAAGCGAGTCCAGCGGCTCCTTGCGTTCGCCGGTTGCCTGCCTGTGAAAACCTTCTCGTCCCCCGGACGTTGTCCCCCAGGGGGTATCTCTTCGTCTCTGACTGGGGTGAATTCACCTTATATCCTGGTCGGCATTCCTCCTGCCTGAAAAAGCCGTGGATTCAGGTTATTACTGTCTCGTAACATCCGCTATTATGAGGTTGACATACATGCATATCGGTATGTATAATCTTGAGGCTTTACTTTTTGTGGAGGAGAAGGTGTACCGGTGATGCGACGAGTAAAAGAAGAGGCACTGAAGACAAGGGAAAAGCTCATTGAATCCGCTATGGAGATTATGAGCGAAAAACCGTTCCCAAACATTTCCATGACTGAAATAGCAAGGAGAATAGGTCTCTCGAAGGGCGCCATATACTGGCATTTTAAAAACAAAAATGACGTTCTCATCAGCGTGATCGAGAACATGTGCGCCCAGGCGGAAGAGGAGCTGTGTGTCGATCGTAAGGCTCTTGAATCTCTGGACGGCATGCGCGTGTACTTTAAGAATAAGATGGGAAAACCATTGCGGAGTGAAAAATTTAAAAAAATATACAGCTTTATGCTCCGTAAAGAGGAATGGCCGCGGGAGGTTCGCGAAAAAGTATGTGCAATACTGCTGAATCGCACGGAACAGGAACGACAAATGGTGGAAAGGCTGCTCGTCAGATCTCAGGAAGGAGGCGTCATTAGAAAAGATGTTTCGCCCAGAGACTTGTCGTTGCTGATCACGGTGATTTTTCACGGTATTTTCATGTTTCAGGTGAATGATTTTTATCACGTTGATTTTACACAGCATACGGATTTCATATTCGATGCTTTGGGAAAAGCGCTTGCTCCAAAAACAGTACCAATAACACAAAATAAAAGTATACGTGGAAAGGGTAGGTACGTCGCACAATGACATCTCCAGAACAGATCAACAACACAGAAAAAACAAACAAACCCAAGTCAAAGATTGGAAGAACAATCATTGTTCTGCTGCTTATGGCGGCCCTGGCTTTCTTTGGAAAATCATATCTCGACGGCAGGTCAAACGGCAAGCAGCCGGTACAAAGGCAGCCGCAGGCGCCGGCTGTTGTGCTGTCCGTCGTCGAAAAAGCGGACCTCGCCGTAGGCAGAGAATACATAGGCAGGGTGGACCCCATTCAGACGGTTTCGTTAAAGCCCCAAATCAGTGGAGAGATAGAAAAGGTGCATTTTAAAGAAGGCTCTATGGTGAAGGCGGGGCAGCTCCTTTTCACGATCGACGACAGGCAGTACAAAGCGATGGTCGCGCTGAGGAAGGCTGAACTGGCGAAAGCCGAGGCAACGTACGACAGAGCGTTGAAGTATGATAAACGCCTTAAGGCTGCGGACGTACGCAGCGTCTCCGCATCGGATATCGAATTGTCGGAAAGCGATGTCCTGCAGGGCAAGGCTGCCGTGGAACAGGCGAAGGCAATGGTGCGGCTTGCGGAAATTGATCTGGGATATACAAGAATCACAGCCCCGATTGCGGGACAAATAGGCGAAGCGCTTCTCACAAAGGGGAATTATGTGACGCCGTCAAGCGGGGACCTTACGACAATAGTTCAGATAGACCCTATACGCGTCACATTCTCTCTTCCCGACAAGGAGTATCTTGACCAGCTTGAGGCTTTCAAGTCGTCGGACGACTCTGTCTACGACGCAACTGTCCGGCTTGCGAACGGGAAGATATATCCGGCAAAAGGAGCTCGTGACTTCGAGAACAACGTGATGGACGAGAAGACCGGCACGATAAGGATAAGCCTGCTTTTCGAGAATACTCAAGGCTTTCTTGTTCCCGGGGCTATGGTCAGGGTCATGGCGAAACCGGCGAAATCCCGTATAACATCGGTTATACCGCAGGAGGCCATCCTTGCCGACGCCGAGGGAGACTTCGTGTATAGCGTGGATGCAAACGATATTGCTCACAAGAGCAGGGTGAAACTCGGCGAAGAATTCGGCACGATGCGTGAAGTAGTTTCAGGGCTGGAGCCGGGCGAAAGGATTATTCTCCGCGGCCTGCAGTCAGTCCGACCGGAAGTGAAAGTGAGGCCTGTATCCGCGACGAATGGAAATGATTCTAAAACGCCGGCGGAGAGGGCGATGGAGTCGGATTACGATCTGAAGCCAATAGTATCCGGAAATACCGGCGGTGACACGCGGACATCTGCGGGAGAGGGAAAATAACCCATGTTTTCGAAGTTCTTTATAAACCGCCCGAGGTTCGCAATGGTCATAGCCGTTGTCCTTACGCTGGCGGGGATAATAGCGGCGTTCAACCTCCCTGTGAAACAATATCCCGATGTCGCGCCGCCCGAGGTACGAGTGTCGGCGACATATTCCGGCGCCGACGCAGAAACATTGGCGAATACCGTCGGCGTTCCCCTTGAAGAAGCGATCAACGGCGTCGACGACATGATCTATATGAGCTCGACGTCAAGCAACACAGGGCTTTACTCATTGACTATCACATTTAAAACAGGAACGGATCCGGATATGGCGCTGGTTAAGGTCCAGAACCGTGTCCAGCAGGCAACGCCTCTTCTGCCGAGTGAAGTTACGAAGAGAGGGATAACGACGGAGACCATGTTCTCGGACACACTTGGATTCGTTGCCCTTATGTCGCCGAATGGAACGAGAGACGAGCTCTTCCTGGCGGACTATGCCTACAACAGCGTGAGCAATACCTTGAAGCGAGTGCCGGGGTTGGGCGATGTCGAAGTGCTCGGAGCAAAATACAGCCTTCGCGTGTGGCTTGACCCGGAACGCCTTGCTTCAATTGGGCTCAGCACTGTGGATGTCGCCAATGCGATAACGAGCCAGAACAAACAGGCATCCCTCGGTTCAATCGGAGCGGCTCCCGGAAACGAAAATACGCCGCTGGTCTATACGTTGACGACGACCGGTCGTCTTGGAAGCGTACGCCAGTTCGAGAACATCGTCCTGCGAACGACGGCGGAAGGTGGGCTTGTCAAGCTGAAGGACGTATCGAGAATAGAGCTCGGATCTGAGAATTACTCCTTCCACGGCGCTCTCAACGGATCTCCTTCCGCTGTAATGCTGCTCTCGCAGGCATCCGGTTCAAATGCTCTTGACGCCATGGCTGCAACGAAGAAAGCGCTGTCACAGCTGGAAAAGAACCTGCCCGACGACACGGCGTTCCGGATTGGATACGACTCCACTGACTATGTAAGGGCGACAATCGAAGAAATTCTCCAGACACTGGTTCTTACGTTCTCTCTCGTCGTTCTGGTCTGTTACCTCTTTCTGCAGGACTGGCGAGTTACCCTTGTTCCCGTCATGGCCATACCGATTTCCCTTTTGGCGACGTTTACAGGTCTGATTGCGCTTGGCTTCAGCATCAACATCCTCACCCTGTTCGCGTTCGTTCTCGTCATAGGAACTGTCGTCGATGACGCCATCATAGTCGTGGAACGAGTTATGTACGTCATGGAAAGGGACGGGGTCAACTCCGTGGACGCGACCCTTCAGGCCATGAAAGACGTAACGGGACCTATGACCGCCACAACGTTGGTCTTCCTTGCCATATTCGTTCCCGTCGCGTTTATGGGAGGCATCACGGGAGAGATATACCGTCAGTTCGCCGTGACGGTGTCCTTCTCGGTGGTCTTCTCGCTCATTGTCGCGCTGACGCTCAGCCCGGCCATGTGCGCCCATATGCTCAACGATGTCAGGCCGAAAACGAGGGGACCTCTTGCCTGGTTCAACAGGCTGGTGGCCAGCGCCTCCAGGGGGTATGTTTCCGGTGCGCTTTGGATCGCCCGCAGAACGCTTGTCACCCTCGGGTTTCTTGCACTGGTGATTGCGGCTTCGGTGGGAATCATGAAAAGTACGCCGACGGCATTTGTCCCGGACGAGGACCAGGGCGCGGTGTTCTCTGTCGTCCAGCTTCCCGAAGGGGCGTCACAGGGAAGAACTCAGGCTGTAATGAACAAACTAGTTCCGCAGCTCAAAAATATCCCCGGGATTAAAGACGTTATTGGCATAATCGGTTTCAGTATTATGGGAGATTCCGGAGAAAACGTCGGATCCATCGTTTTGGGTCTCGATAACTGGTCTCTCAGAAAAACAGAGGAAACGAGCCAGGCTGGCATTGTAGGGCAGGTTCGTGCGATTGCGGCTTCCGTTCCTGAGGCGAATATTAACGTGTTCACGCCTCCGGCGATCCAGGGACTCGGAATGTCCGGGGGATTGGATATTCGACTACAGGCGACGCTGGACAACGACCCGCAAAAACTCGCCGAGGTTCTCAACGATTTTCTAAGAAAAATCAACCAGTCACCGGAGTTTCTTTACGCTTTCAGTTCCTATACCGCCGATACGCCCCACCTCTATCTTGATCTGGACAGAGAAAAGGCGGAAATGTTCGGCATTCCGGTTGAAAATGTCTTCAATACGCTGCAGACGTACTTTGGTACCGCGTACATTAACGATATCAACATAGGGACGACGGTAAACAAGGTCATAGTACAGTCCGACTGGCCGTACAGAAATAAAATAAACAATATCGGGAGTATTTACGTCAACAGTATGACGGGTGAGCATGTCCCGGTGCAAAGCTTTCTGACGCTCAAAAAGATCCTTGCGCCCCGTGCGGTCAGCCGCTACAATCTCTTTCCCAGCGCTGCGATAACGGCCTTTATGGCATCTGGGAACTCGACGGGACAAGGTATCATAAAGGTAAAGGAACTTGCTTCAACCCTGCCTGAAGGATATTCTCTTGAATGGTCGGGAATGACATATCAAGAGCAGGAAGCGCAAGGACAAACAGGCCTGATAATGGTAATCGCCGTTCTGTTCGGGTACCTGTTCCTTGTGGCGCAATATGAAAGCTGGTCGGTACCTCTGGGAGTCATACTCTCTCTCCCGGTAGCTCTGCTCGGGGCTATGATCGGTATATTCATAATGAAAATTTCGCTCAGCATTTACGCCCAGTTGGGTATTTTGCTGCTTGTCGGGCTGTCGGCGAAGAATGCCATCCTCATCATCGAGTTTGCAAAGGAACAACATGACGAACACTCGCACTCCATAATGGAGGCCGCCGGGATCGCGGCGTCTGAACGGTTCCGGTCAGTCATGATGACCGCCCTTACCTGCGTTATAGGAGTCACTCCCATGCTCGTCGCAACGGGTGCGGGTGCGGGAAGCCGCCTTCACGTGGGGACGACCATGTTCTTCGGAATGAGCCTGGCGACGGGACTGGGTATTTTCCTGATCCCGGGGTTGTACGTCTTCCTGCAGACATGCAGGGAAAAAATAAAGGCGGGAATACGCCGTGCGTTCTCAAAAAATTAAAGGAGAGATGTAATTTTATGAAAAAATTGGCAGCTATAATTGTGTCGCTATGGCTGCTCACTCTCCTCCCCTTTGGAGCGTGTGCAGCGGACAAGGTTCCGGTTTTAAAAGACGCGGAGCTTGAGGCGGGCAAATGGACGGAGTTGGCGAAGAGATACCCGATGCCCTATTTAGCGGCGGATGGCGAGGTTGCGGAAGCTCCTTCTCCAGAAATCCTCGCGAACTGGTGGAATACTCTTGGCGATGAAACAATGACTCAACTCATAATGTCCTCGCTTGAAAACAACAGGGATCTGATATCGGCAAGGGCGAAATTCGCAGAGGCCCGTGCCGCGCTGGGAATCAGCAAGGCTGCAATTCTGCCCTGGCTGGACAATGTCAATACACTGACTCGTTCAAAAACCGGAGAGAACGCATCCGCCACAGGAAAACAGCTAGGGCCTATCGATACCTATCGTCTTGGAATTGATGCGTCGTGGGAAATCGACATTTTCGGCGGGCGGTCGCAAAAAATCAAGGCGAGTGCGGCCGATCTCCAGGCGGAATATGGAGCACTCCATAACGCGTGGGTAACGCTTTCTTCCGAGGTTGCCCTGAATTATGCGTCTCTTCGTACTTTGCAGAAAAGACTGCAGATAGCCGAGAACAACCTGGCTCTGCAAATGTCGACACTGGAGCTGCTTCAGTCGCAGTATGATTCCGGGCTCAAAGACGAACTTGCGCTGAGCCAGGCAAAGTACACAGTGGAACAGACGCGCTCGACAATTCCTCCGTTGCGTGCCAGTATTGAGGAAACGATGAATATACTTGCAATCCTTGTCGGTGAAGTGCCTGGGAGTCTGAAGGAGATGTTGGCTGAAAAGCCCCTGCCGAAGCTTGATTCGGTCAATCTCGTCGGTATCCCCGCGAACTCGCTCCGTCAGCGCCCTGATATTTATTCGGCCGAACGCCGGCTGGTAGCGCAGATTGCGCGAAAGAAAGCGGCACAAAAGGATCTTTGGCCAAAATTCAACCTGTTGGGTTCAATCGGCCTTGAATCTCTTACGACAACGCGAGGGTTGTCCACCTCCGGCGGGGAAAGCTACAGGTTCGGGCCCAGCATATTGTGGCCGATATTTCATGGCGGTGAGATACGAAACAATATCAAAGTCCAGACGGCGAAACAGGAACAGATGCTGGCAGCGTATGAACAGACCGTACTGAACGCCGTTGCGGAAGTGCGCAATGCGTTGACCTCGGAAACGCAGGAACGCGAGCGCAACCAATCTCTTCAACGCGGCGTCGAGGCGGCAAGGAATGCGCGCGAAGTTGCTCAGGACCAATACATGAACGGTCTCACGGACTTCAACAATGTAATAAGTGCCCAAAGCGCTTTGCTCAACCTTGAAGAACAGTACGCAATGAGTGAGGGCGAAATGTTCTCGAACATCGTTCGTATATTCAAGGCCCTGGGCGGCGGATGGGTCCCTTTGACGGCTGAGGATAATCAGCTTCGGCCGGCTGTCAAAAGCGAGACGGCGACTCCGGAGACTACGCTTTCGAGTGAAAGCCGGGCCTATCTTGATCAGATACGAAAGGATTTGAAAAGCAAGGGGGAGTAATTCCAGAAAGCGGAGGGGTATTACCGCATGGACTAAAATACAGGCCGAATCACTCTAGAGCGGCCCGAAGAGATATTCTTGGGGGTGCGGATTGAGGAATATCTGCTACACTTGTAAAAAGTTTGCTTTTTCGGAAAAGGGCGAAGCGAGAGTCGGCGGCTTTCATGCTCTGGAAAGGAGTGTTGCTCCGTGAGTTTGAAAAAATGTTCAGGAACGGTGTTTGTAGACAGGTTCACCGACGGGGTGCTCGATCCTTCGAAGCCTATGCTCGGTCCGGTGAGGGACGGGGGATTCATCGTCGCGAACACGGCGCCGGGGTGCTGGGGGCCCATGATCACGCCGGAGCTGAAGGGCGGCCATGAGGTGACGGTGCCCGTGGCGGTCGAGGGGGCCGAACCCGGTGACGCCATCGCCATAAGGATAAAGGAAGTGGTGGTGACGTCCATCGCCACGGCGTCAGGGAACGATACCACGCCTGACGCGAGCCGGTTCAAGGGCGACCCCTACGTGGCGAAGCAGTGTCCCTCCTGCGGGGCCTACCACCCGAAGACGGTGCTGGAGGGAATCGGCCAGGGTGCCGTCCGGTGCGCATTCTGCGGCGCGGAGATTTCCCCCTTTGCCTTCACCAGCGGCTACTCCATCGTCTTCGACCATGAACGGAAGCTGGCCTTGACCCTGGACAAGCAGGGAGCCGAGATGGTGGCGAAGGATTCGCAGCTTTACTCCGCCAAGCCGGACCATTCCATCCAGAACCCCATCCTCGCCTTCGCCCCGGCGGACCTTGTGGGGGTTGCGACCCGAATGCGCCCCTTCCTTGGCCAGCTTGGGACCACGCCGTCCCTTCCTTTCCCCGATTCTCACAACGCGGGGGACTTCGGCGCCTTCCTCGTTGGAGCTCCCCATGAGTACGCCAAGAAAAAAGAGGAGCTTGCCTGCCGCACCGACGGCCACATGGACGTGAACACGGTCCGGGCCGGGGCGGTGCTCATCTGCCCGGTGAAGGTGCCGGGCGGCGGCGTCTACGTGGGGGACATGCACGCCTTCCAGGGAAACGGCGAGATTGCCGGGCACACAGCCGACGTGGCGGGAGTGGTGACCCTGCAGGTTTCCGTGATCAAGGGGCTGAAGATCGACGGTCCCATCCTGCTGCCCCTGGAGGAGGACCTCCCTCACCTGGCGAAGCCCCTGACCTGCGCGGAGAAGCATGTCCTGAAGTCGCTGGCGGAGAAGTGGTGCGTGGCGAAGATGGAGGAGGACGCTCCCGTCTGCTTCATCGGCACCGGAGCATCCATGAACGAGGCCATCGACAACGGGCTCGAAAGAGCGTCCTCCGTGCTGGAAATGGCCGTGCCGGAGGTGAAGAACAGGGCCACCCTGGCCGGGGCCATCGAGATAGGCCGGGCTCCGGGAGTGGTTATGGTGACCTTCCGCTGCCCGGTGGACAGGCTCGAGCGCATAGGCCTCATGCCCTTCGTGAGGCAGCAGTACAGCCTCTGACTCTTTTCAAGGTGAATGGGAGCGGAAAGCGCCGGTGCATTCCGGCGCTTTTTTTATGGTGCACAGCCGTCTGTTCCCGATATACAGGTAAACTTTCCTTTCTTGCAAAAACGGTTATCATGCCCGATAATAATAGAAAACGATTACCCTCTCCTGTGGAGGCTGGACCTGCATGAATGGAACCGCGAACCCCATGAATGGAACGGACGAAGAAAGCAAGGGAATTCCTGCCATCCTTCTTTCAGAGGAGGACAACGTGATCACCCTGCTTTTCCCTGCGGAAAGAGGGGACAAAGTCCGTATTCTTTCAGGCGGCGGAACTCTTGAAACCGTCGACTCCATACCTGTGTATCATAAAATGGCCCTGCGTTTCATTCCCCGGGGGGAGCCGGTTTTGAAATACAGCGTGGCCATCGGCCGCGCCGGGCAGGACATTCCCGCCGGCGCCTGGGTCCACCTGCACAACCTCGAAAGTTTTCTCGACGAAAAATCGTCCTCCCTGGACCTTCATACGGGCGTTGACACCGGGAGGCAGTACGAATGACCTCCTGGACAGGGTATCTGCGGCCTGACGGATCGAAGGGGATACGGGACTGGATTCTCGTTGTCCATACTGTGGAATGCGCCCGGTTCACGGCGGAAAAAATCGCCTCCGGTGAGGAAAATGTCTGCTGTATCGGCTACGAGCCCTGCAACGACAACGATTACGCCATCCGTCTTATGCTTGCCCTGTCCCGCCACCCCAACGCCGGGGGCGCCCTGTTCGTGGGGCTGGGGTGCGAGTACACTCAGCCCCGACGGCTCGCGGAGGCAACGGCGGCCTCGGGACGGCCTGCGGACTGGTATTTCATCCAGGACGTCGGAGGTACGACCACGGCAGTCGCCGAGGGGAAACGGGCCGGGGCGAAGGTCATAGCTGTGGACGTGGACGATTCCAAGCTTGAGATGATGCGCTCCATCGGTGCGGCTTTCACGGTGAATTCAAAGAAGGAAAACCTGCAGGAGCGGGTAATGGAGATCACCGGCGGCCACTACCCCGGCGGTGGTGCTCGAGGCCATCGGTTTGACGGAGACCGTTGTCCAGGCGGTGGACTTTGTCGCCCGGGATGATCTCCATCGACTAATGGTGTTTCGAAACAACCTGCGGGAAGTGGAAGAAACGACCTCTTTCCCGCAGAAAGAAGGAAAGGAAGAAGAGAATGCCGGTCATTTCAGATGTGCGCATATTCCGGGCGGTGTCCCCCCTGAGCCGCCCCATCGCCGACGCCACCCACTCCCTGACGGAAATTTCGTTTTACGTGGTGGAAGTGGAGACGGAAAATGGTGAGAAGGGGCAGGGATACCTGCTCTCCTTCCATTATTCTCCCCATGCCATTTCCGGGGCCCTGAAGGACATCCGTCCCCTGGTGCTCGGCCTCGAGCCCCATGAGACGGGGGTTCTCGCCAAAAGGGCGGCGGCGGAGCATGAATATTTCGGCTGCGAGGGGCTCCAGAAATGGGCCCTCGCAGCGGCGAACGTGGCCATGTGGGACTGCCGGGGAAGGATGCTCGGGGTGCCGGTGTGGAAGCTGCTGGGGAGCACAGTGTCCCGGGTTCCCGTCTACGGCAGCGGAGGATGGCTCTCCTACACGATCGAAGAACTCCTGGACGAGGTCACGGAGTACCGGCGGCGCGGGTTCAGCGCGGTGAAGATCAAGGTGGGCGGCGGCCTGGAGCGGGACCTGGAACGGCTCAGGAAGGTCCGGGAGGCTGTGGGGCCGGGACTGAAGATCATGATGGACGCCAACCAGGGGATGAACCTCCAGGACGCCCTCGCATTGTCGAGAAAGGCTGAGGAACTGGACATCTTCTGGTTCGAGGAACCCATCGACCACCGGGATTACGAGGGGTATGCCGTCCTCAGGAGCAGGACCTCCATATCGCTGGCCATGGGCGAGCGGGAGTATGACACCCAGGCCCTGAAGGCACTCATCGAGCGGCGGGGGATCGACCTCTGGCAGCCTGACCTGATCCGTATCGGCGGCGTGGAGGAATGGAGGAACACGGCCGCCCTCGCCGGAGCATATTCCGTCCCCGTACTGCCCCATTACTACAAGGATTATGACGTTCCCCTGCTGTGCACCATCCCCAACGGTGTGGGGGCAGAGTCCTTCGACTGGATCGATGGCATCATCGACAACACCATGAGGATTGAGGACGGGTTCGCCTATCCCCGTACGGCCCCTGGTTGGGGCTTCACCTTCAGGCGGGAGAGCCTGACGCCCTTAGAGTAGAGGGCTTGGGACGGACATTCGGACTTCGGGGGAGCGTTGCTGAATGAGCGGCATGAAGACGCGGACGACCATGAAGGACATCGCCAGGGCGGCGGGGGTTTCTTCCGTGACGGTCCACAAGGCGATCTACTCGAAAAAAGGCGTGAGCAGCGAGACAAGGGAAAAAATCCTGAGGCTCGCCGAAGCCATGGACTATTCGGTGAACGCCGCGGCGTCGTCCCTCAAGCGAGGGGCTCTGCACATTGCCGTGGTTCTGCAGAGCGTCTCCAACCCGGTGAATTATTTTTTCCGCAGCATGTGGGCCGGAATAGACAAGGTGGAGCGGGATCTCCTGGATTACCGGGTGAGGATAACCCGCTTCGAGTGCGGTGACGACTGGGAAAGCCAGGAGAAGATCCTTGCCGGCGTAGCGGAGCGGAAGGACATCGACGGTGTGGTGATCCAGTGCTGGGACGAAACCCGGCTCAACGGGACCATCGACCGCCTGTACGACCTTGGCATCCCGGTGGTGACGGCGAATTCCGATGCCGTGGGATCTAAACGCATCGCCTGCGTATCGGGCCCCAACGAAAGAATCGGGAGACTGGCCGCCGAGCTGCTGAGAGGCTTTCTTCCCGGCGGAGGAAAGATCGTGATGGTGGGGGGCAGGACTGGCGTGGAGATTCACAACGCCCACCGGCGGGGATTCCGGGCCTTCATGGAAGAGACCGGATATTCTTTTCCCATAGAGGAAGTGGGGGGCGATGGCGATCCCGGGCGGGTGAGGAAGAACTTCAACCGGGCCCTCGACGGAATCGTGAACGAAGGCGGAGTGTACGCCATCACCTCCCGGGACACCCTCCTCGCCTGTAGGGAAATAGAGGAAAGGGGCCTTGCGGACAGGGTCCGCCTTGTGGGGAGTGACGTGTTCCGGGAGCTGGTTCCTTTTTTTGAGCAGGGCATCCTCCGGGCTACGGTGTGGAAGAACCAGCAGGCCCAGGCGGAACGGGCCGTGCTCGCGCTGTACCGGCACCTGACGGGACGGCAGGCCGAATGGGATTCCATCGGCATCGGGGTGGTGCTGCGGAACAACCTGGAGGATTACCTGTAGTCTGCGGGGGTCAAGCACCGTGGTGGGCAGCCGGCACAGGGACACGCCCCAGGTACTGGAGCAAAACTGGCCGGTGTTCAGCATGGGGTGCTACGCCCAGGATTCTTCGGTGCGGACCCAGGTTGCGGACTACCGATGCAGGCTCGAGGTGGGAAACGTGACTGTTCTTCCCGGGCGCAGGGTAGATCTGCTGCGAACCGCTGCTGAAAAGCTGGGAGACAGGGCCGGGTACTTTGCCGGTGACGTGACGGACACCCGGGGTGCGGAAGAGTTTGCCCGGACGGTGGAAGAGCGGTTCGGCCCCGTGTCCGTCCTGGTGAATAACGCCGGAATCCACCATGAGCAGCCCTTTCTCGAGACGGCCTTCGAGGACTTCGACAAGGTTCTGCGGACCGGAAGCATCCTTGTCGAAAGTGCTCACGAGCAAGCCTCACTCTCATTGGATATTCCTCCACGGTTCTCTTCGTCCCGTTGTCTATGCTATCCATTTCCTCCGTATGTTCCAGAGGCTTGCCGCAAAGAGCGCGGCGCAGAAGAAAACCAGAAGCGCGAGGTCCAGCAGAATGGGCATGGAATTGCTTCCCCCGATGGCGCCATGGAGCAGATCTGCCCCATAGGTCAGGGGAATGCAGTAGGAGATTGGCCTGAGGAGCCACGGGAGCCTGCTGATCGGGAAGAAAAGCCCGCACAGAAAGATCATGGGAAATCTGAAAAAGTTTGAAAACGTCTGGGCCTCGAAGACCTCGCTGACGGAGACGGCTATGAACAATCCCAGGAAAGTGGAGGCCACGGCAATGAAGAAAACGGCGGCGAGAAAAACGGTCCATGAAATCCCGGATACATCGGCCAAAAAGACAGCCATGATCACCGGGATGAAGGCGTTGATCACCCCAAACACGATGGCGCCTCCTGTCTTGGCCAGCATGAGGACGTTCAGGGAAATGGGGGCCAGGAGAAGGCGCTCGAAGGACCGGTTTTTCTTCTCGAACGTGACGGTGACCGAAATCATGGATGTGGTCCCGAAAAGAATCGAAATGGTCACGAGGCCGGGGAGAAGGGCCGGAATGCTTTCGAGGCCGCTTCCCGACCTGATGAAGAACATCGCGGTCCATGCCAGGGGAAAGATGATTCCCCAGCTGACATTGGGCGGCTTCATGTAATAGGTCCGCATATCCTTTACGAAGATGTTCCAGAATGCCGTCAGGATATTCATCTGCCGCCACCGTTCCTTTTCCCCGTCTGCATGGTATTTGCCTCGATGCCCGTCACCTCGACGAAGACTTCCTCAAGGGACGGCCGAATCCTTCTCGCCTCGAGGACTACGGCACCGGCCTCTTCGAGAAACCGCACCACAGGCCCGACCGGTACAGGGGAATCCGCCTCCGCCCGGATCATCGTTTTTTCCGGAAGGGTGAAGGTGAGTGCGGGAAAAGATGAAGCCAGACCTTCCCGGATGGTGTCCGGTAGGCTTTCGCAGGTAAGGTGGACGACGTGCCTGTTCCGCACGGGCTGGAGGAGATTTTCCACCGTGTCGGTCCGGACGATGCGCCCCGACACGATGAAGGCGATGCGGCCGCAGAGGCGTTCGGCCTCCTCGATATAATGGGTGGTCAGGAAGATGGTGGTTCCCTTGTCATGGAGGTCCTGGATGAGCGCCCTGACTTGGCGGGCGCTTGCCACGTCGATTCCCGTGGTGGGTTCGTCGAGGAAAAGGATGCCCGGGCTGTGCATGATGCCCGCCGCTATAGTGAGTTTCCGCTTCATTCCCTTGGAGTAGACGCTGAACTTCCTGCTGCCCGCTCCTGCGAGGCCGAAAGAATCCAGGAGACCCCGGGCCCGTGCTTCCCGTTCTGCTTTTCGCATTCCGTAGAGGGCTCCGCAGAAACACAGGTTGTCGAAGCCGCTCAGCTCAGGATACAGGTTGCTTTCGTCGGGAACCACTCCGATGAGGTGCTGTGCTCCCCTGGGATTTTCAAGGCAGTCTATGCCGCCTATGCTGAATGTTCCCGAATCGGGCCGCGCAAGCCCGGTAAGCATGTTGATCGTGGTCGTTTTCCCCGCCCCGTTGGGGCCGAGAAAACCGAACAGTTCCCCCTGCCGGACGGAGAAGGAAATACCCGCCACAGCCTCCACTTCATCGAAGCGTTTTTTCAGTCTGCTAACGGTCACTGCGTCTTTCATTCTTCACCTCTCCCGAGAAAAGCCTGTGTTTCACGGAGCATCTCTTCCAGCTTCCCGGCGTTCAGCCGGTAATGGATGAAATAGCCCCTCCGTTCAGGTGTTACGAGTTGCGCCTCACGCAGTATCCTCAGGTGCTGTGAAACGGCCGGGGCTGTCATTTTCAGGCTGCATGCGATGGAGTTGACGCACAGGGAGCGCTCCTTAAGAAGATTCAATATCCGGAGCCGCGTATCCGCGGAAAGGATCTTGAACATTCCGGCCAGGCTTTCTGGGCTGGTCATGGTATCTCCTTTGATTAAGTATTTGCTGAAATACTTTATTACTATCCGGGTGAAGTGTCAAGGGGACAGGGTTTGGGATCAGGACGAGAATTATGGTCACGGTTCAGGGAAACTCCCGAAAAAGGGATCTATGGAGGAACCTGAATCCGCAGGCTTTTCAGGCAGAGGGAGTGTCGCCGGGCATACGGTGAATTCGCCCTCCCCGGGGGAGGGCGCCTGAGGGGAGAGAAACCGGCACGGATGTCGGTTTCACAGTCAGGCAGCCGGCGAACGCAGGGAGCCGCGGTGATCCCTTGGGCAGTCGTCACGGACAACAATCCGCACCCCCCGGCCAAGCGGTCCGCGTGACGCTCTCCGCGGGGGTGCGGATTTAGGGAAGCTCTGAAAAAAGAATATTTTGTCCTCACGCGACCCGATAGAATCTGATTTTTTAACACATTAATCGACCTTATTCAGAGGTTCCTTAGGAAAACTGCCTCCTCTTGTTGACCTGACGGGGAAAGAGGAAATGGAGTTCCAGGTGAACCGCGAAGAGAAGAGCCCTCTCGACAGGATCAGAGTCCCGCGAATTTCCTGTACAGCCGGAGCCGCTCCTCCAGGGATTCCCGTCCGATGAGCCCGGTGGTGGTCTGGACAGAGTACATTTTCCCCGGAATCCTCACCGACCTGTGGTCAAAGCCGCAGAGGGCCTTCCATTCGTATTTCCGGAGCAGGGCCTTTTCCGACATGGCCTGCAGAGTTTCGGCATCCCACTCCAGACCCAGGGCATCCAGGCCCCGGAGGATAACTTCTTCATCGTAGACGCCCCGGGCGAAGAGGCAGATCATGAGGGAGTTGAGCACCATGCGCCACCGGGCTTCCTTCACCTGGGTCCTTACCTGATCTTCCAGGGGCTGATCTGCGTTCAGGAGTTTCTGGTCTATGGAGTATCCCGTATCGTCCAGGTGGGAGTGACGCACGCCCATCATGCAGGTGACGGCGAAGTTCTCCCCGGTCATGTATCCGCCGGGCTCCACACCGCCGTACCGGACGGCCCATTCCTCCCCGCCGTATCTGCCGGCACAGAAGTCGCACCCCTTCTCCAGGTCTCTGTAGAATTCGCCCTGCCCTTTTACCATACGTTCGAGTACTTCAAGGTACGCCGCACCGTCGCCGAAGGAGAGGGGCAGCCCTTCCGTTTCCGCAAGGGAAAGAGTTCCCCGAAGGAATGATTCCGTGGCCCAGGCCAGGGTACAGCCCAGGGAAATGACGTCCCAGCCCTGTTTTTCTGTGACCAGGAGGAGCTTCATTATATCCTCGGGTGAGGAAAGGCT
Organism: Aminivibrio sp.; assembly: GCF_016756745.1. NCBI lineage: Bacteria > Thermotogati > Synergistota > Synergistia > Synergistales > Aminobacteriaceae > Aminivibrio > Aminivibrio sp. The sequence continues at coordinate 50,362 of NZ_JAESIH010000043.1, read as the reverse complement.
GAGCATGCTTCCCATGGCGTAGATCAGCTCGTAGTCGTAGGAGACCCTGTTCGTGCTGTAATGGTACGGGGCGAACTCTTCCCGCAGCTCGGCGAGGTGGATGCAGCCGCACTGGCAGTGGGCGCAGGCTGTGTGCTGCACCAGGAATTCCTCGGCGAACCGTTCCCCGGAGATGTCTCCGGCCCCCTCGAAGTTACCCTGGGAGAAGTTCCGGGTGGGGAGCCCCCGTATCATGGAGAGGGGGCGGACGTTGGACGCCGTTCCGAGGTCGTGGTACTTTTTCATTTCCTTTGACTTGACGACCCGGTCGTAGAGGATGTCATAGACGGCCTTGAATTCCTTCGGCCTGGCCAGGGGCAGGGTTTTCGTTCCGCTGACGACTATGGCCTTGAGGTTCTTGCTCCCCATGACGGCGCCGAGCCCGAGACGGCCGAAATGGCGGGAGCCGTCCACGGTGGCGCAGGCTATGGGAGAGAGCCGTTCTCCCGCGGGGCCGACACGGACCACGGAGATCTTCCGCCCCGTTTTGCTCTCCGCTTCCCGCAGAATCCGGTCTGTGGCCGTGGCCGACTGTCCCCAGAAAGTGGAGGCCGATTTGACGGCGACGGTGTCGTTCTCTATGGCCAGATAGGAGGGGTGCGCCGCCCTGCCGGTAATGACGATGGCGTCGATGCCCGCCTCCCGGAGGGACATGGCAAGCCGTCCCCCCGCGTGGGATTCTCCCAGCTCCCCGGAGAGAGGGGACTTAAAGAGGGCTGCGGTCTTCGTGGCCACGGGGTAGAGGGCGCTGAAGGGACCGATGGCGAAGATCACCGGGTTTTCCGGGGCCAATGGGTCGCCCTTCGGGTCTCCGTGCCGGAAAAGGAGTTCCGTGGCCGCTGCCGATCCTCCGAGCCACTCAGAAAAAACCGGGCCGTCATCGAGTATCCGACCAGTCCCGGAGCCCAGGTCGACGTGCAGGGTTCTTCCCGTCATCTCCGGTCGCCTCCTTCTGGTTTTTCGGTCATGGCGAGGACGTTGTTGGGGCAGTACTTTACGCACTGACCGCAGAAAATGCACGGAATGGGATGCCTCTCCTCCTCGTCCCACTGAAGTGCGCTGATGGCACAGGCCTTCACGCAGGCGCCGCAGGAGATGCAGAGATCTTTTTTCAGCCGTACGCCGCCGTCCGGTGCAGCCGTCAGGGCTCCCGACGGGCAGGCTTTTGCGCAGTCGGGATCTTCGCATCGGGCGCAGACACGGATGGAGAAGGCCCCCTCGACACCGGCGTACCCCTTCACCCTGAGGGCCGCCTTGCCGCTGCCTCCCACATTCCGAACCATTCGGGAGCATGCGTACATGCAGCTGAAACATCCGATGCACTGGTCCCGGTTCACAACTCTCAGGTACTGAACAGCCATAAATGTCACCTCTCAGTTTTTTCGCTCTCAGCCATAATCCCCTGTAGTTTTATCCCTGTCAACTGGTAAAATAACGGCCGGAGCGCGCGAGAACCGGTATATCCGGAAGAGAAGGAGTGAATGGTTATGAGAAAAGGGCTGTTTTTTACCGCCTTTCTCCTGGTGTTCCTCGGCAGCGTATCCGCCTGGGGGCATCCGGCATGGAAGGGGGACCTGCGGGAAATCGCCGAAGTTGACGGCGTGGTATATTCTCTCTACGCCGACCGCACAAGGCTTGTAGACGACTGTGTCCCGGGGGCGGAGCAGGTGGCGGAGACCTATGTTCACCTTGTGATCCCGGGGCAGAACCTGATCGAGATACTGCAGTGGAACATTCGTCTCGACGGGACGGAGTACCGGGTCCAGGATTCCTTTGACTATGCTCTGGATACCAAGGGTTTGGTGGACCAGTGAACGATCTTTCCCGAGTGGGCCTCGTGGAGGCCCGTTGAGACAGGATCTGTCCAGGAAAAGATCGTCGCAGTGGTGTTCAGTATTCTGTCGGAAAAGAAATAATACGCCGAAAGGGGATGATGGTGTGGAGAAGGAAAAGCTGTTGTACCGCATGCTTGATGTGATTGAGGGGGATATCGTGCCCCTTACCGCCAGGGGCGTCGCCATCGGCTGCAAGGTCTTCGGTGCGGCGGTGCTCCGGAAGGACGATCTCTCCCTGGTGGTGGCGGGGACGAATCATGAAGCCTTTTCGCCCCTTTGGCACGGCGAGGTCTATACGATCAAGCTGTTCTACGAGCTTCAGGGACATCCTGATCCCTCGGAGTGCCTTTTCCTCTCCACCCACGAACCCTGCTCCATGTGCATCTCCGCTCTCGCGTGGGCGGGCTTCCGGGACATCTACTATTTCTTCGGCTACGAGCAGACCCAGGACGATTTCAACATTCCCCACGACCTGAGAATGCTCCGGGAGGTGTTCGGGTGCGTCGCCCCCACGAAGCAGAATATCTACTACACGAGCCGGTCGCTGATGGACATAGCCCAGGGTGTCCAGGAACCGGAAAAGGCCGAGATGCGTATAGCGAAGATCCGGGAGATCTATGCCGGGCTTTCCGCGGTCTATCAGGCCGGAGAGAAGAAAATGGTCCTGAAGTAGGATTCCTGGTCCTTCCGCCGCCCCCCGCAGGGGCGGTTTTTTTTGCTCGTCTTTTTCGGGAAAGTCTGAATACGACTGCCGAGAAGAAAAGAGAGAAAGGCAAAAACATGTAAAGGCTATTTGTTTTTTTAGTGATATGCAGAATAGCTATAGTAAGGAAGCGGTGTCGCCTAAGGAACCTCTGAATAATGTCGATTAATGTGTTAAAAAAACAGATTCTATCGGGTCGCGTGAGGACAAAATATTCTTTTTTCAGAGCTTCCCTAAATTCCCGGCCTTTTGAAAAACACTCTTGACACCAGTCTAAGAGACATGTATTAATATCTCTAAATTGCAAGAAGTATGTTAACGCTAACATGTTATCGTTAACATAACATGGGCAGGCAAAAGTCGCTAAATAATGTTGCAGGCGATATGGAAGGCAGTCTTTTCAGCGAGGAGGGAATTTGCGATGGTGAGAGGATCCAATCTACGGGACGTGGCACAAAGAGCAGGGGTTTCGGTTATGACGGTATCCAGGTTTATCAATCAATCCGGATACGTGAACAGGGAAACCTCCAGACGTATTTCCCAGGCCATCAAGGAACTGCAGTACCGTCCGAACCAGATCGCAAAAAGCCTCCAGACGATGAAAACAGGCAACATCGCCGTTTTGCTGGGCAATGTTTCCAGCCCCATGTCCAGCCTGACGATCAAAGGCATCGAAAATATAAGTTTTCAGAAGGGGTACAACCTCCTTATCTGCAACACAGATTTCTCAGAAGAAAAGGAACAGAAATATCTCGATATTTTGATGCAGAAGCAGATTGACGGCATGATTCTCGCTCCCTGTTCAAACAGGAGTGAACCGTTGCAGGAAGTCCTGGACAGGGGAATCCCCCTTTTGTTTCTTGACCGGCGTGTTCCGGGCATTTCGGCCGATTACGTGGGCTTTGATTTTGAGAATGACAGTTTCAGACTGACGAGCCATCTGGTCGATGCGGGATGCAGAAAGATTGCCATTATCTGCCGGAAGGCGGACATAGTGTACGAGAGCCCGCAGTTGAAGGGATATACCCGGGCTCTTCAAGCCTCTTCGATTCCCGTCGATGAAAAGTATGTCCAGTACTGTCATTCTTCGCCCCAGAAAGGCTATGAAGCCATGGAAGAGATCACCGGAAGGTGCAGACCTGATGCCGTATATGCTACCTCGAGCGTTTTGGCGGCCGGAGTTCTGCGGTTCTGCCGGGACAGGAAGATCCGGATTCCCGGTGATTGTCTTGTCGCCTCCTTCGACTCCTTTGGGGAATATGATGACCTTATACGGCCCAATCTCACCTGCAACGAAGTGCCTGCCTTTGCTCTCGGGGTCAGCGGGGCCGAGCTTCTGACGGACCGTATTTCAGGCGGGGCTGCAGGCATGGGACCAAGGCACGTTGTGTTTCCCGGAAAACTTCTGCTGAGAGAGTCAACCTGCCGCGGATGAGAAGGGGTGCCCCAGTCCGCCGGAAATAGCGGCAGAAACGCCGAAGGGAGGGAGTGATGCGCAGCGGCAACAGTCGGGGACCTGCAATATGGTAGAACCATGGAGAGCGGACGCTGATTTGAAGCGAAAAACTGGAGGAGGGAAAACAATGGAAAATTTCATGTGGCTCTTTGTCTGTATTGCGATCTTTTCTATCGGTGACCTGATGGGGACTATTTCCAAGGCGAAAATTTCATCTGTTTTCGTCGCCATGTTTCTTTTCCTTATCGGTTTCATGACCGGCATCATTCCTCCCGATGTCATGAACAGGGCCTGGCTGACTGAAATAGGGAAATGGGCGGCGCCGTTCATTGTATTCCACATGGGCACCATGGTGCAGATGAACGAGCTGAAAAAAGAGTGGAGAACGGTCGTTATAGCTCTCTGGGGCATGTTTGTCGCAGTGGGTGCGATCTACCTCCTTATTCCCATTATCGGAAAAGCTGCAGCCTATGTGAGTATTCCCATAATCAACGGAGGCATCGTGGCAACCCAGATCATGACCACCGCAGCCATGGACAAGGCGGCTATGGTCGGAGGTTCGGCAGCGGATGTGCTGAAGCTTGCAGCTGCCCTTGGCACAGCGATCTTTGCCGTCCAGAAGCTTGTCGGCACACCTCCCACTTCCTATTGCGCCATGAAGGAAGCCAGGCTGATCGTGGAGGAGTTTCGGGCCAGGAAAGCCGCCGGAAAGCAGAAGGGAGCTTCGGGAGACGTTTCATCGGAGGGGAAGCCCGGTTTCTATGAAAGGCACAACCTGGACATCTATTACACTCCCTTCGTCTGTCTCGGCGCAACGGCCTTCTTTGCCTGGATGTCCATGTACCTCGGAAGCATTACTCCTATAAACTACTCCATCTGGGCCCTTGTTTTCGGTGTTTTTGCCTCCTACATCGGGATTGTCCCCCAGAATATCCTCGACAGGGCAAAGGCTTCCGGGCTGGTGACATGCGTCGTTTTCACGAGCATAATCCCTTCCCTCGCCAAGATCCGGCTCGAGGACCTGAAACCCCTCGCCCTGCAGACCGTCCTTATTTTCGGAGTCGTATTCCTTGCCCTCTATATCTTCATCTACCTCATCCCGATGTGGAAGGTCGTGGGCAGCAAAAATCTTGCTCTTGGCCTTTCCATGACGCAGCTCCTGGGTTTCCCCGCCTTTTACCTCATCATCAACGAGGTGGCTGCGGCAGCGAGTGAAAACGAAGAAGAGCGGCAGGCTGTACTGGGAAAACTCATTCCGGCGTTTGTCGTCTCCAATTTCATTTCGGTGACGAGCGTTTCAATCATTATTGCGGGCGTTTTCGCCCCCATGCTGTAGCCCCTTCAGGGTGCCGACGGCATGTCAAACAGGCAGAGAGGTGAATACTATGAGTGATGTGCTTTCATTTGATCCCCATCATTATCGGTATCCGTCCCACAGGAACGTTGTGTACGGTTCCAGGGGAATGGTGGCGGCTTCCCAGCCCCTTGCAGCCCAGGCGGGTCTGGATGTTCTCAAGAAGGGCGGAAACGCGGTTGATGCCGCTCTAGCCACAGCCGCGGCACTGACTGTGGTTGAGCCTACCGGAAACGGTCTGGGCAGTGATGCCTTCGCCCTGATCTGGAGAGACGGCAGGCTACATGGAATAAACGGGAGCGGCTTTGCCCCGAAGAGCTGGTCGGTGGAGTCGTACAGGTCCCGGGGCTGGGAGAAGGTTCCAACCTTTGGCTGGGCGGCGGCCACCGTACCTGGAGCCGTAGCCGCGTGGTGCGAACTCTCGAAAAAAATGGGAAGACTTTCCTTGAAGGAGGTCTTTGCTCCGGCCATCGATTATGCTCGGAAAGGATATGCCGTTTCCGTGACCACGGCCTACAACTGGGAAAAAGCGTATCAGAAATATAGTGTCATGGAGTCGCCCGAGTTCGTAGGATGGGTTCAGACGTTCGCTCCAAAGGGCCGCGCGCCCAGGGCGGGCGAAATTTTTCGGTCCGAAGGGCATGCGTCCACCCTGGAAGCCATTGCCGATTCCATGGGGGATGCCCTGTACAGGGGGGCCCTGGGAGAGAAAATCGTGGCCTTCGCAGAGAAAACAGGCGGTTTCTTCACGATGGAGGATTTCGCCGCTTTTGCTCCGGAATGGGTGGAACCCATCAGCATAAACTACAAGGGATACGACGTGTGGGAGATTCCCCCTAACGGCCAGGGAATCTGCGCCCTGATGGCGCTCAACATTCTCAAGGGGCTGGAACTCCGCGAGAGAGATTCAGCGGATACCTACCACAAGCAAATCGAAGCGATCAAACTCGCTTTCGCTGATGTACACAGATATGTGGCGGACCAGCGCTTCAGTGCCGTTCCCGTCAGGGAGATGATCAGCGAGAACTACGCCGATGCCCGGAGAAAGCTCATTGCTGAAAAGGCAACCGACTTCAGGGCAGGGGATCCCATGCGGGGGGGTACGGTGTATTTCGCTGCCGCCGACGAGGATGGTACCATGGTCTCCTTCATCCAGAGCAACTACATGGGCTTCGGTTCAGGGGTCGTATGTCCGGGAACCGGCATTGCTTTCAATAACAGGGGGGCATGTTTCACCATGGATGCGTCCCACCCCAACGTCATCGCCGGCCGCAAGCGGCCCTACAACACAATTATCCCCGCGTTCCTGACAAAGAACGGGAAACCCGTGGGGCCCTTCGGTGTCATGGGGGGCTTCATGCAGCCCCAGGGACACCTCCAGGTGATATCGAACGTGGTCGATTTCGGGATGAATCCCCAGGAAGCCCTGGATGCCCCCAGGTGGCAGTGGACAGGCGGAATGAAGGTCATCGTCGAGCCGGGATTCCCTGCTCCGGAGGCGTTGAAACTGGCTGCCATGGGCCACGAGATCGTTCCCGAAGTGACGTCCAACGATTTCGGGCGGGGGGAGATCATCTGGAAAACGGACGAAGGGTCCTACGCAGGTGCGACGGAGCCGAGAACTGACGGAAACGTGGCTGCCTGGTAGATCGTCCGGAAAAAAGGGGGCGTTCGTGTTGCGATTGCCCCCTGTTTAAAATATGGTACTCTTGATTCGGATATTTTGAAAAAAAGGGATTATAGGGGAACTGGAGGAAAAGCCCATGAAAATGATCAGTTCGGACCATCACGTTTACGCATTTTTCCCCGAGATGGAGCCTGTTCTGGAGATTTCTCCCGGGGACCGGATTCTCTTCGAGACGGACGACTGTTTTGCGGGGCAGATCAGATCGGAAAAAGACCTGTGCACGGAAATCAACTTCGACTACGTTAATCCCGCCACCGGGCCCGTGGCAGTATCGGGTGCAGGGAAGGGAGATCTTCTCGGAGTGACGATCGAAGACGTCGAGGTCGGGAAACAGGCCGTCTCCGTCGTGGTTCCAGGGGCAGGGGTTCTTCCGGGCAGGGTCGGGGCTCCCGTGACGAGAACCGTCATGATCGATGCGGAGAAGGGTACCTGTACCTTCGCCGGCATCACCCTGCCACTGAAGCCCATGATCGGTGTCATCGGGGTGGCCCCGGAAGAAGGAACCTTTCCCACGGGGACACCCGGGGCCCATGGAGGAAACATGGACACTTCCGACATCCGCAGGGGAACGACCGTCTGGTTCTCCGTGCGCCGGGAGGGAGCCATGCTGGCTCTGGGGGACTGCCACGCGGTGATGGGGGACGGAGAAATCGGATGCTCGGGGGCGGAAGTTCCTGCGAAAGTCACGGTGAAACTGGACCTGGTGAAAGGGGCTTCTTCTCCGTGGCCTTTGGCAGTGACGGAGAAGGAGATCATGGTTATCGCCTCGGAAGATACCCTGGACCAGGCCGTGGCCTCGGCGAGCGAAGTCATGACGGACCTGGTGCGGAAGGGCCTGGGCATTCCCTTCGAGGATGCCCTGATTCTCTGTTCCCTTTCCATGGACCTGAGGATCGGCCAGGTGGTGGACCCGAAGAAGACTGTCCGGGCGGTCATGCCCCTGTCGGTCCTGCCCTGGGAAAAAGCGAAGGCCGCTCTTTCGGACTGGTGAAGCCGGCCGGGAACCCTCTTCCCGGGTGATTTCCAGACCCGGGGTCACCAAGAAGACCTGAATCAGCAAATGTTTCAGGCAGAGGGAGTGCCGCCGGGCATACGGTGAATTCGCCCTCCCCAGGGGCGAAGAGATTATCCCCTGGGGGGAGGGCGCCTGAGGTGAGAGAAACCGACACGGATGTCGGTTTCACAAGCAGGCAACCGGCGAACGCGGGGAGCCGCGGGACTCGCTTGGGCAGTTGTCACGAACGACAATCCGCACCCCCCGCCCAAGCGAGTTCCGGTGACGCTCCCCGCTGGGGAGCGGATTTAGGGGAAGACCCTTCCGATTGAAAAATGCCGGAGGATCGTCTAAAATCGAAAATGCACAGTACACGGGAGATGTTCCGAGAGAGTCGCCGTTCCTGCGAAGGCTTCTTCGCAGGAACATTTTTGCCGTACATCAGGAAATGGAATGAAGGAGGAGTTGTTTTGGGAAAGGATCTTCTGGCCCTTTTCGTGTCCTTTGCGAAGACCGGGTCCGTAGCCTACGGAGGAGGCCCGTCCATGGTGCCTTTGCTGAAGGCCGAGGTGATCGAGCGCCGGAAATGGATCGGCACGGAGGATTTCATGGATGCCCTGGCCATAGGCAATGCTCTTCCCGGGCCCATCATCACCAAGATGGCCGCCGCTATCGGCTACCGTAAGGCCGGGTGGGCTGGTGCCCTGGTGGCTATTGCAGGCATCATTCTTCCGAGTGCCCTGGCCCTGCTGGTTCTGGTGGGGTTTGTCTCCCTTGTGAAGGACAACCCCCTGGTGACGAGCATGCTGAGGGGCCTCCGTCCAGTGGTGGTGGCCATGCTCGCCTATGCTGCCTGGGATATGGGGCCGAACGCCCTGAAAAACAGGACCACGTGGGTGATCTGCGCGGTTTCCCTGGCAGTCATGATTTTTACGCCCCTTCACCCCGCCCTGATCATCGTGGCCGGGGCCGTGGCGGGCATCGCGCTGAAGCTGTAGGGGCGGGTCGAGATGGTTGCCGGCAAGGGAATGCCTGCCCGGAAGGGGAGAGTGTGAGATGAACGCGGTCCTGGCGTTGTTCTGGTCTTTTCTCAAAATAGGGTGTGTGGGGTATGGCGGAGGACCGTCCATGGTGCCCCTCATCAAGGAGGAAGTGGTGAACATCCAGCAGTGGATGTCCGTCACCGACTTTGTGGATATACTGGCCATAGGGAATGCCCTCCCGGGCCCCATAGCGACAAAATTGGCGGTGGTGATAGGATATGGCGTGGACGGGGTCCTCGGAGCCCTTGCCGCCCTGGCGGGGACGGTGCTTCCGAGCGTCATCGTCCTGATCCTGCTCCTGAGGTTTGTGGCCATGATCAGCGGCAACCCTAGGGTCACGAGCATGCTGAGAGGGCTCCGTCCAGTGGTGGTGGCCCTGCTCGCCTATGCAGCCTACGACATGTCCTTCGGTTCCCTGACGGGGGTTTTGACGTGGATCATCGGAGGGGTGACCCTGCTTCTGATGATTTTCACGAAGATCCACCCCGCCCTGTTCGTGGTGGCGGGGGCAGTGGCGGGGGCCCTGCTCGGGTTGTAGCCGCAGCGGAGGTCTGAAGGGACAAAAGGGGCGGGCCCGTTTTTCGGGAGACTGCCCCTTTTTGCTATTCTTCGCCGGTGGTGAGGAACCGGTCGAACCACTCCGTCATCTTCCTCAGGCGGGTGAGCCTTGGTCTCGGACGGCCGCTCCGGCTGAGCTCGTGGTTTTCGCCCCGGAAGACGCAGATTTGCGTCTCCACGCCGTGGAGCTTGAGGGCGGTGAACATCTGGAGTCCCTGGGTGAGTTCGCACCGGTGGCCCTCCTCGGAATGGATGAAGAGGGTAGGGGTCTTCGCCCGGTCGGCGTATTTCAGGGGCGAGTGCCGCCGGAGTTTTTCATGGTCGCTTCAGATATCGGCCCCTTGCTGGTCGGGAACGAAGTAGTATCCGATGTCGGAGATGCCCATCTTGGAGATCCAGTTGCTGATGCTCCTCTGGGAGACGGCGGCCTTGAAGCGGTCCGTGTGGCCGATGATCCAATTTGTCATGTAGCCTCTGTAGGATCCGCCTGTAACTGCAAGTTTTTCTCCGTCCACGAAGGGTATGTTGTCCACGATCCAGTCGGTAAAGGTCATAAGGTCGTCGTAGTCCACGGTACCGTATTTTCCCCTGATGTCGTCGAAGCCGTTGCCCTTGCCGTTGGAGCAGAAGGGGACCTGGTCGAAGAACAGCATGCATGTCCGCATCGTAGGGGTTCTCGAAGGGGGGCGTCCACGCCCAGGGCGATCTGGGAACCGTCGGCCAGGGGGGAGAGGGAGGACAGGGCTCTCGGCAGGGTGCGGAGGTGCGCAGCCTCTCCGCCGGAGATGTCGATGACGTAGAGGGCCGTTTCCGTCTTTTCGCATCGTTCCGGCCGCTGGAGAAGAGGACTGAACGACCGTCGGGCATCCACTCGAAGGCTTTCTCCCTGCCCGAGGACGTCAGTTGCCGGAGGGAGTCTGAAACAAGGTCGTACATCCAGAGATTGGACGTGTAGCCGTTGTTGTCTTAGTCGGCCTGGTGGACGAAAAAGCAGACGGTGCTGCCGTCAGGGGAAAATTCGGGCACAAAAAAAATGCGGTACCGCAGGAGATCGGTAAGCTCGACGGGCCTTTTCACCTGGTTTTCTCCTTTGCAGGGTGGTTCCGGCAGGTTGTTACGCCGGCAAAGCGGGAGAGCTAGCCCCCCCCGATGATGGGGAAGATGGCTACGGTGTCCCCTTCGGCGAGGCGGGTTTCTCCTCCCCCGGTGTGGGCGATATTCCGCCCGTTGACAAGAACGATAATTCTGTCGGAGACCGCCTCCCCGTCAAGGGCTTCTTCCCGGAACTCCCGCCCGTAGCGGTCGGATAGCTGAAGAAGGAGTTCCATGACGGTATCGGCACCTTCTGCCATGGTTTCTTTTTCCCGGGTGAGATCCCGGATGGTGGCAAAAAACAATACCTTTATCATGGGTGCATGATATCCGAAAACGGAGGGTTTTACAAGAGTGAAAGGGCCCCCTGAATCCGCACCCTAAAAAATAAAAAACCTCTCTGGACTGTTCGGAGAACAGTGGTAAGGTAGTGTTTAGGAAGGCACAACCCGTCACCAGAGAGGTACGATCATTATAACTGAAAAGGCGAAAAAATCCACATTGAAATGAAGACCTGAATCCGCACCTCAGCGGGAGCGTCACCGGAACTCGCTTGGGCGGGGGGTGCAGATTGTCGCCTTTGACAACTGCCCAAGCGAGTTCCGCGGCTCCCTGCTTTCGCCGGCTGCCTGCCTGTGAAACCGACATCCGTGTCGGTTTCTCTCACCTCAGGCGCCCTCCCCCAGGGGCCTCTCCGCAAGGAGCGCGGAGCGAGATCTCTTCGCCCCTGGGGAGGGCGAATTCACCGTATGCCCGGCGACGCTCCCTCTGCCTGAAAAATTAGCGGATTCAGGGGGTTCCCCCGGTTCCGTGGGAGAGCCCCCTGTCAGCCGGTCTTACCTCAGTCCCAGTTCCTGGAGCTTGGCATCGGTGGGAACGCCCTTTTCATCCCATCCGCGGGCCTTATAATACTCGGGCATCATTTCGGGAAGGCGGCTGAGCATTCCCTTTGCGGGGCCGTCGGGAACGGGTTCTTTCAGCAGCCTGTCGGGCAGGGTGTCTTCCTTCGCAGGATCGAGGCCTTCCCGGAGGTTGAACATCCGTTCGATGTTCCAGATGCGGTCTCCTGCCTGCAGGACCGCGGTGCCGTCATAATCGAAACCAGTGGCTGCCTTGAGGAACGCTGCGTAATCGTCCGCTCCGAGGGCGAAGGAGGTGAAGAGACATACGCCGGAAGCGTCGATGGCCGCTGAGAGGTTCTGGAAAATCATGACCCACGTGGGTTTCGTGCTGATGTCCACCGGGTCGAGTTTCTCGGGCAGGCCGAGGACTTCGAGGGAAATGGTGTAGCCTCTCACGTGGCATCCGCCCCGGTTTGACGTAGCGTAGTTCAGGCCGATTCCCTGGATGACCCGTCCGTCATAGGCGGGCATCTCCTGCTTCTTGACCGTCATGGAGAACTCGGGATGGCCGTACATTTCGCACAGCCTGTAGGAGCCCTCGGCGAGTTTCTTGCCGAGCCCTTCCACGAGACCCATCTTTTTCGTCCAGTAGGTGACGGCGTCTTCGTTGCCGAAGCGAAGTTCGGGGCCGCCTTCCAGTTCTTCCTTTTTGATCAATCCCTTTTCGTAGAGCTCCATGGCGGCGGCGATGGTGACGCCCGCGCTGATGGTGTCGAGGCCGTATTCGTTGCAGAGATAGTTGGCCTCGATGATGGGTTCGAGCCGTTTGACGCCGCAGCAGACGCCGAAGGCGAAGATGGTCTCGTACTCAGGCCCTTCACCTTCGCGGTCTCCGACCTTGGTGACCCGGCCGCAGCCGATGGGGCAGCCGAAACAGGAGTATCTCTTGGTGAGGAAGTTCTTGGCGAGAGTTTCGCCGGACTGGATGTCCGCCTCGGGGAAGTAGGCTCCCTGCCAATTGTTCTTGGGGTAAGCGCCGAGCTGGTTGATGATGTTCACGAGGACTGCCGTTCCATAGGTGGGAAGGCCCTGGCTCGTGACGGGGTTGGTCTTCAGTTTTTCCATGGCCCCGGCGAGGACGGCCTTCATCTCGTCCTGGTTTTCAACGTACGGACGGGCGCTGCCCCTGACCACGATCGCCTTGAGGTTCTTGGAGCCCATGACGGCACCGACGCCGCTGCGGCCGGCAGCACGGTTCTTGTCGTTCATGACGGCTGCGATCTTCGAGAGCCTTTCACCGGCAGGGCCGATGCAGGTGACCTTCGCCTTGGGATCACCCACGGCCTCGAGAAGGGCATCGGTGGCCTTGTGGCTATCCTTGCCCCAGACGGCGGCGGCGTCCCGAAGCTCCACCTTGTCGTCGTTGATCCAGATGTAGGTGGGTTTGGGGGCCTTGCCCTCAAGAATGATCATGAACCAGCCCGCCCTGGCGAGCTCGGCTCCCCAGAATCCGCCGGAGTTGCTGCTCGCGATGTATCCCGTGAGAGGGCTCTTGGTGATGACCATGTACCGTCCGGCGGAGGGAGCTCCCTTGCCGGTAAGGGGGCCGTTGGCGAAAATGAGCTTGTTCTCGGGGGAGAGAGGATCAGTGCCGATGGGGAGCTCATCGTAAAGCACCTTCGTGGCGTATCCTCGGCCCCCGATGTAGTCCTTCAGAGTCTTTTCGCAGAGCTCCTCCCTCGCGACGGTTCCGTTGGAGAGATTGATGCGCAGTACTTTGCCGAACTTGTCCATAATCTCTTCGCCTCCTTGATTTTGTGCTTCCTGTGTTTTGAAAAGGCTGAAATGAAAAAAGGAGGACCACCGGCTGAAGCCGGCTGATCCTCCTTTGCAAACTCGGCAGGTCTGGAAATCGCTTTCCGGACCCAGTGCCTGCAGAATCTTCGTGAGACTGTGCAGGTCGAAGGCCTATTCTTTTTCGGGGAATAATTCTGCTCTCCCTGTTACTTTTTATACCAATTCGTGAATTCTGTCAATTATTGTATTCCTAAATCCGTTAGTTTTTCAGGGAGAGGGAGCGTAGCCGGGCATACGGTGAATTCGCCCTCCCCGGGGGCGAAGAGATTATCCCCTGGGGGGGCGCCCGAGGTGAGTGAAACCGACACGGATGTCGGTTTCACAGGCAGGCAGCAGGCGAACGCAGGGAGCCGCGGGACGCGCCCGGGCAGTTGTCACGGACGACAATCCGCACTTTCCGCCCAAGGGGCCCCCGGTAACGCTCCCCGCTGAGGTGCGGATTTAGGGTAATCTTTCCTGTATAATTCCAGAAACGGAGGTGAGTTCCGGTGAGCTGGTTTGATACAGTGGCGTATTCCGCAGAAGCGGTCGGTTCCTGGAAAATGGTCTCCTTTCTCGAGCTCAGGAAGGCCGCTGCCATGGAAGGTCTGTCCCCCGCCGAAGCTGAGATTTATTGTCTCGAAAACGGCTACGTTCCGTCGAGGTACATCCGGAGCATGGGAACGATTGGTCCCGATGGTCAGCTTCGCCTGCTCTCGTCCTGCGTGGCCGTCATCGGCTGCGGAGGTTTGGGCGGGCTCGTGGGTGACCTGCTGGCCCGGGCGGGGGTGGGTCGCCTCGTGTTTGTGGACGGCGATGTTTTCGACGAAACGAACCTGAACCGGCAGCTCCTTGCAACGGAAGAACTGCTCGGGAAGTCAAAGGCAAGGACAGCGGCGGCACGGGCCATGGAAATCAACGGCGCCGTGGATGTCGAGGGAAGGCAGTGCCGCTTCGACTCCTTTACGGCGGGGGGAATTCTCGAAGGCGTGGATCTGGCGGTGGACTGTCTCGACAGCCTCACATCCCGGAGGGTGCTGTTTGCGGAGTGCGCTTCCCGGGGGATTCCTCTGGTTTCCGGAGCCATCGCGGGGTTCTGGGGCCAGGTGGGCGTCGTGCTCCCGGGGGACGAGACGCTTACCGGCTACCTGGCGGGCGAATCGGATACGGGTGTCGAGACGGAAACAGGCAATCCTCCCTTCACCCCGGCGCTTGTGGCGGCCCTTGAGTGTGCACAGGCTGTGAAGCTCCTCACGGGGAAGGGAACGGTTCTTTCGGAGCAGCTCCTGTGGATCGACCTCGCTGATGACGAGTTTACCCGTCTGAGGCTCCGCTAGGGGGCGGGAAACTTCCGGGGCCCCATTCCTTTTGTATGTCGGGGGGAGGAGGCGGTCCACCTCGGAAATGTGGGCGTAGAGAAAAATAGGAGTCCTTCAGGAGCCATGTTTTTTGCCGCCTCTTTCATGGCTTGTTCGAGACCGGCAGGGGCCGTCCGCTGGTGCGGCAATCGAAACTGATTTACGCCACCCCCCTTCCCGGCGAGGTATTCGAGGTATCTCCGCGCCGTGAAGCTGCCGGATGTTTGGCGGCCGCTTCCGAAGAAGGCGTCCACTTCTTCCTGGGTTGTTTCCTCCCTGGAGGTCCGGAGCCGCATCCGGCGGCCCAAGCGAGCACTGGTGACACTCCCCGCTGGGGTGCGGATTTAGGCTTTTCACGGTATTGACAATCCTTCGGGCCGGAGTCAATATGAAGGCCAACCGAAGGAGGACGATAGAGAATGTTTTTTGCCCATTCCGTGGCTCCCCTGATTTTGTACGGTTGCTCCGCTGTGCTGGTTCTGCTCGGGTTCAGAAGAATCCGGCTGGGGAGTCCCCTCAAGGGTGTTATTGATATCGTGGGGGCAGGGACTATCGCCATCTTGGGGTGGTCTTTGGGAAACCCCTGATTCCGGCGATTTCTGCTTTCCCATGCCGAGGGGTGCCTCGGAAGGGGAGGTTCAGCATTTCTGCCGTTTTTTTCCCACCCGCTTGTGATACACTTTTCCAGTTTTGACGCTGTTCACTATGTTCATCATCCAAGGAGGAATTTTTATGAAAGTATTTCGTACTCTGAGTTCCGCACTGCTTGTCCTGCTTCTTCTCGCCTTTGCCGCCGGCGCTGAAACGGCGAAGATTGACGACCCGGCTCCCGAAATCAAGGCCCCGGCTCCCGAAGTCAAGGCTCCTGTCGATCCCGAGACAGTCATGGCCCGGGTGGGTGAGACGGAAATCCGGCTGAAGGACGTGAGGGAAATTCTGGGCAGGCTTGATCCCCAGAGAGCCGCCATGTACGACAACGAGATGGGGCACCGGGCCATTGTCGAGGAAATGGTCAACATGGAGCTTTTTCTTCTTCTCGGCAGGGAACTCGAGGTGGAGAAGGACCCCGGTTTCGTTGAGATGCTGGAAAACGTGAAAAAGGACATCATCCGCAGGTTCGCCGTCGACAGGGTGATGAAGGACGTGAAGGTCACTCCTGAAGAGATCGCCGAGTTCTATGAAAAGAACACGGAGAACTTCACCGTTCCCGAGAGCGTGAGAGCCTCCCATATTCTCGTGAGCGGTGATGTGGAAATGGAGAAAGTCAGGGAAGACCTGAAAGCGGGCATGTCCTTCGAAGATGCGGCGAAAAAGCATTCCATCAGCCCGTCGAAGGATCAGGGCGGAGATCTGGGCTACTTCTCCAGAGGCCAAATGGTCAAGGAGTTCGAGGATGCCGCTTTCGCCCTGAAGGTGGGCGATGTTTCCGCGGAGCCTGTGAAAACCAAGTTTGGCCTTCACCTGATCAAGCTCACAGAGAGAAAGGAAGCCTCGGTCCGCCCCCTGGACGAGGTCAGGGAAGAAATCGTAGAGGCTCTTGAAAACGATAAAAAAGGTAAGATATACCAGGAAGAGCTTGCCAGGCTGAGGGAAAAGTACAAGGTCGAGATCATCGGGGAAAAGAAGGAAGAACCGAAGGAAGAAGTGAAGGAAGATACAGTCGGGGAAACCGGCAAGTAGTAGGTTTTCCGGGGCTGCGGAAAACACTCAAAGGGGAAGCCCCTGACGGGCCTTCCCCTTTTTTGGGTCAGGGAGAGGCTCGTCCTGAAAGCGAGCCTGTTTTTGGACAGGCCCTTGGCGGTGTACATGGCCGCATCGGCGTGTTTCATGAGGTCCTGGACAGAGGGGCCGTCGTCAGGGAAGAGAGGCTGATGCCGGCGGTCACGGAAATCTCCTTTCCGGCACGGAGCACTTTTTTCGAAGCCCTCCGGAGGATGGGGGCCGCGAGATCCCCCACGGCTTCGTTCCTGTAGAGGTCTCCTGGAGACGGGCGGAGAAGAGATCCTTGTCGGGGGAGCCCTGTGGTAAGGGCGTCGAGGTAGGCCCTGTACCTCACTTCGGTTACCAAGCGCCGCCTTTCTTTCCAAGGAAAGAAAGGCGGCGCTTCAAGAAGAATGGCCGTCCGGTCCTTGTTCATTGCCCGTCACCCTCCCCCCGGGGGTGATTGCCTTCCGCCCTGATGAAGGATATGTTCTCTTGTATGATAGCGCCGCCCTTTCCGTATCAGGCCCCTTTTTCTTTTTTCGCTCTATGGTAGGATAATATGGATGTTTTGCAAGGAGGTTTTTCAATGAAGAAAATACGTCATTGCGGACGGACACAATGGACCTAGGGCTGCTTTTCATTTTCTGCGCCCGGATCGTGGATGTGAGCTGCGGAACTGTCCGCATCCTGTTTCTCGTGCGGGGAAAAAGAGCTCTTGCTGCCGCCATCGGTTTCGTGGAAGTAATGGTGTACCTGACGGCTCTGGGCCAGATCCTCGGCGGAGGAAGGGAAATGAACCTGATTCAGATGGTGGTTTACTGCGGAGGATTCTCTGCGGGGAATTTTATAGGATCCCTGGTGGAGGAACGTCTGCTCAATGCCTATGTCCTTCTTGAGCTCATAATGGACAGGACCCCGGAGACACAGGAAATGATAGAAAACATCCGGGAGGACGGCTATGGAGCCACGGTGTTGTACGGCCAGGGGAGGAGCGGCGTGAGGACGATCATCAAGATAATCTGCAGGCGAAGCGACATCCCCGTCATAAGGGCCCACACAAAAAACAGGGGATTCATCTGCATCACGGACGTCAAGGGCTGTACGGGCGGGTATTTTCGTATGCAGCGGAAGTGATTTCAAGGTGCATCCTTGGAAGGAAGGGGTAAATAAAACCCGATGAGCGAGAATTTCGAAAAGCCCCTCGGCAATGAAGGAACCGATAAAATCAACTTCCTGATCAAGAAAACCATCCGGCTCGAGAAAGACGCCGCCAGATGGAAGAGGGAGGAAGCGGCTCTGCGTGATATGGAGCGCCGGTACCTCGCCCTTTCGGAAAACCCGATTTTTATACTGATGATCTTCTCGGGAGGAAGAGTGACCTACCTGAACGGCAGAGCAGAAGCCTTCTTCGGGTTTTCCCTCAGGGAGAGGCAGAGATTCCTCCTGACGGACTACGTGGCCCCGGGATACTGCGCCGAGGCGGAAAGACTCCTGGAGCAGTGCGACGGACCCGAACTCTGGGAAAGGCGCGGGTCCTTCCCCGTGGTTTCCGAGGGAGGCACGGAAAAATGGCTCGATATGGCGGTTACCCCGGTGGAATACAAGGGTGAACCCTCCATGCTCGCCGTGGGGTGCGAGATTCCGGCCCCGGGACAAAATGATGCCGCAGAAGAAACAGGCCTTTCGGCCGGATTCCCCTGTTCCGCGGAAAACCTGCTGGCTGCGGTCACGGACAAGAACTGCGTCCTGCAGTTCATGACCGAAGGCTTTCGGAGAGAGGCCGCTCCCATGTGGAAAGAGCCCCCCGAAGCGGGGCGCTCCATGTTGGATCTCCTTCCCGAAGGGGATAGGGGGCTCCCCTTCCGCCTGGCCGTGGAAAAGGCTCTTTCCGGTGAATGCGCTGAAATAGGGCAGGAAGCGGGCGACAGGTTTTTTTCCATTTCCTTTGCCCCGGTTTTTTCACCTGAGGGGCAGATCTCGGGCGTTTCCCTCGTGCTCTGCGAAAAAACCGGGCAACGGGCTGCAGAGCGAAAAATCCGCGCCGTAGAGGAGCAATTTCGCAGACTGTTTTCCCTTGTGTCCGACCTTGGTGTCATCGTCAGCAGGGACGAGGGCCGGATCATCGAATGTAACAGGGCGTTCCTGCAAAGAACGGGCCTTTCGGGGGAACGACCTGAAGGGAAGACCTTGGATGATCTGGGACTCCTTCCCTTCGGATCATTAAAAAACGCTCTTTTCTCGGGAATCGGCGAAAACGGCTCGGTCCGGGAGATGAAGCAGTCCATTACACTTCCCTCCGGCGAAGCCGTTCCTGTCCTTCTATCCGCCATTCCCCTCGAGCGGGTCGGCAGGCAGGTTCTTCTCCTGTCCCTCCAAGAAAGGACCGTGCCTGCGGTTGAGGCACCGACCACCCCGGAGACCTTCGGGGAGAACTCTCCTCAGGAGAGGGACGGAGGCGCCGACGATCTCCTTGGTCTGCCAGACAGGGAAGAGTTCGGAAGGATCCTTTCAGCCGAGAAGGACAAAACCGGCAGATACCGGGGAAGCCTCTCCGTTATCCTGATGGATATCGACGGATTTCGGGAACTGATGGAGGAAGTGGGGGAGGATGCGGGGAAAAAGTTCCTCCGGGATTTCTGCGCCGCGGTGAAAGGCCGTATCCGCCCGACTGATCATTTCGCCCGGCTCAGCGGCGGCGAATTCGCCGTCCTTACGCCCATGAGCGGCTACCTGGCCCACCAGATGGCGGACAAGATACGGGACATGATCTGCCATTCCCGTTTCTTTACGGGGCGCGGGGTGTTCTGCAGCTTTGGTGTGTGCGAATACCGCAGGGGGATGTCCGACGAAGCCTTCCTCAAACGGGCCGGAATCGCCCTGAGGGAAGCGAAGAGGGCCGGCGGCAACCGGGCCGTTCTTGCCCCGCCCATTCCCTGAGGTGGAAGAAATGGGAAGGGTTCAGGTGGTTGTCGAAGGAATGACGGCAAGCGGGAAGTCCACCGTGGTCAACCTGCTCTCCCATCGTCTCGGCCTGCGGGTCATGCCTGAGGAATTCCGGGACCAGTACGATCTTCTCAGGAGGTTCCACCATGAGCGACGGTGGGCGTTTCCCATGCAGCTGAATTTTCTTGTCACCAGGTTTGCCCAGTATCTATGCGCCTCCGAATCGGAGAACTATATTCTTGACCGGAGTGTCTTCGGCGACAAAATATACGCAACGTTGTACTACCGGCTGGGTTATTTCCGGGACAGCCAGTTCGGAACGTATCTCATGCTCTATGATTCGCTGCTGAAGCACCTTGCCATGCCCCGGCTGATGATCGTGCTCACCTGCCCCTTCGAAGAGATAATGCGCCGGATACGGGCCAGAGGGCGGGAGGATGAACTTGCCGCGGGGGAACCCTACTGGAAATCCCTCTACGATGCCTATTCCTCTTTCCGGGAGTTCGTCCGGTCCGAGACGGGGCTTTCCAACGGAGGGCTCATGACCCTGGACCTCTCCGACCCTGCGTTCATCACCACGCCCTCGAGAGTGGACCGTTTTGTCGGAGAAGTGAAAGAACGGCTGGGCATGGAAAAGCCTCAGCCCGGAGAGAAAAGAACATCAGAGGAGTGAGGAGCGTCCGTGGCACTGAAAATTTGTGAGCATTGCTCCAAGGCCTATCTCGACGGCGGGGAGGAAGAGAAGACTCCTCTGTGTCCTGATTGTGCCGATTACCTGGAAGCGCTCTACCGGCAGGCATGGACCTGGCTTCGGGACCATTCGTCCGCCGACGGAAAACCCAGGAGGGTAACCTCTGCCAGATTGGCGGAGGTACTCGGCGTTGACGCAAAAAGTATCGAAGTGCTGGTAAAGATGGACCGCATCCAGACATCCGCTTCGTTGTCGAAAAAGGCATCCGGGAAGGACCTGGAAACCCTGAAAGCGCTCAGGCGGGGATTGTCCGGAGGCGGCAGAGAGCGGAAGGGACGCCGGTAGTGCGGCGGCTTCGCACACGACAGACGGGAGGGAACAGCGCGCCCACGGGCGCGGAAAACTTATGATATATGATGCCATAATCGTCGGATCCGGCCCTGCCGGAATTTTCGCCGCCATGGAACTTGTGCGGCACGGAAAGAAAGTCCTGATCGTCGACAAGGGGCAGGTGATCCGGGAGCGGAAGTGCCCCATCATGGAGGGAAAGAGCAAGACCTGCCTCAACTGCGAGTCCTGCAGCATCGTGTCGGGCTGGGGGGGAGCCGGGGCGGCGTCGGACGGGAAACTGACACTGACCACGGGGTTCGGCGGCAACCTGGAGGAAAACATCGGCGAAGAGGCTCTCCTCGACATGATCTCCTACGTGGACAAGACCTTTGTCGAGTACGGCGCCGACAACAACTCCTACGAACCGAAGGGCCCCGTAGTAAAGGACACCATCCGGAAGGCATCCAGCGTGGGGCTCAAGATTCTTCCCGCCAGGATACGGCACATCGGGACGGACGCCTCCCGGGAAGTGCTCAACAATATGTACGAGGATCTGCTGCAGAAATGCGACATCCTCATGAACACCTTCGTGGAGGACGTTCTCGTCGAAAACGGTCGGGCCGTGGGCATTCGCCTCGACGACGGAACCGAACGCCGGGGAGAGTACGTCATCGCCGCCCCGGGCAGGGAAGGGGCGTCGTGGCTGGCGGGACTTGTGGAGAAGCTGAAGATTCCCATTGCCTCCATGCCCGTTGATATAGGCGTCCGCGTAGAAGTGCCCGACAGTGTCTGCGAGGACCTGACCCAGTACTTCTACGAGGTCAAGTGCCTTTACAACACCCCCACCTTCGATGACCGGTGCCGCACCTTCTGCATGAACCCCTCGGGATTCGTGGTGTACGAATACAACAAGTCCCACGACCTGGTGACGGTGAACGGCCACAGTCTCAAAAACGTGAAGTCGAGGAACACCAACTTCGCCATTCTCGTGACGAAGAACTTCACCCAGCCCTTCAACGACCCCATAGGTTACGCGACCCACGTGGCGAAGCTGGCGAACATGCTCGCCGGGGGAGGCATCCTCCTGCAGAGGCTCGGCGATCTTCGTAACGGCAGGCGGTCCACCCAGTCGCGGATCGACAGGGGCATGATTACCCCGACGGCGAACGCCCAGCCCGGCGACCTGAGCCTTGTCCTCCCTCACCGCTATCTCACTGACATTGTGGAGTTCCTGGATGCCCTGAACTCCATCATGCCGGGGGTCAACCAGAACGACACGCTGCTCTACGGCGTGGAGATCAAGCTGTATTCCCTGAGGCTGGAACTGCGGAAAAATCTTCAGGTTCCCGTCATCGAGAGACTGTTCATGGCGGGAGACGGCGCCGGGGTTAGCCGGGGGATCATCCAGGCCGCAGCGAGCGGCGTGGTGGCCGCCCGGGCGATTCTCGGCCAATGGGGCGGAGATGACGGACTATGAGGAAATGTCTGTGTGCGGCGGCCCTGCTCTTCGCGCTGCTGTTCGCGGGACGGCTTTTGGCTGCCCCGACTACGGAGAGTCTTAGAAAAGCTCTTCCCCGGTTCGAGGGGTGGAAGATGGAAACACCCTTTTCCATGCCGGAGGACGGTTTTGTCACCGTGGGCGCCGATTATTACCAGGGGGACCGTTTTTTTCAGTTCATGGTGATCGCCGGCCCTGATGCCCCGTCCGCTGGCCCCCTGCCTGAAGAGCTGGAGCAGGACAGGGCGGCGGGAAGGGCTGAAACGGAGGAGGCGGTGTTTTCCTTCCTGACCCTTGGGGGGTTTCCTGCAGTGAAAGTTGAACTGAAGGACGAAAGCGGCGCCACTATCTGGGTCGACCTGGACGGGAAAGGATGGCTTCTTCTCGGGGGAGACGGAATGACGGGGGCTGAAATCGAAAAGCTTCTCGGAAAGGTGGACCTGAAAGGGTTCGCCGGATTGGTACGGTAAATATGCGAATAAAAACAACGGCAGACGATTTTTGTGTAGAGGAAGTGCTCCACTTCACCCCGGCAAAAAAGGAAATGCCCTTCCGGCTATTCCTGCTGGAAAAGGAGGGATGGAACACATCCGACGCCATCCGTGAGGCGGCATCGCGGAAAAAAGTGCCCCTCGGTGAGATCCGCTCTCTCGGCAGAAAGGACCGCCACGCCAGGACAGTCCAGTTTCTTTCCGTCCCGGAGAAGTTTGACCTCGCCTGCGAGGGGGAGGGGTTTTCCGTCCGGAGCGCGGGGTACAGCCTGAAACAGCTCGAGCCCGCCGTGCTGAAGGGCAACCGGTTTTCTCTCGTTCTCCGGGACATGGGCGATCGTGAAGCGGAAAGGGCTGAGATCAGGCTTGAACAGGTATCCCGAAGGGGATTCGCCAATTATTTCGACGACCAGCGGTTCGGCAACGTGGGAAGCAAGGGCGAGTTTTTCGGGGAGATGCTGGTGAAGAGACGCTTCGATGCCGCCCTCAGGAAGTATTTCTCCTTCTGCCACCCAGAGGCGCCGGCCTACCTGAAAAAACGGAAAGCCCTGCTCGCCGAGAAATGGGGGCAATGGGAGGAGATGGAGCCCCTCTGCACGGAGCCCCTGCTGAAGAAGATGCTGGCCCTCCTGAAGAAGAAGGGGCGGGACGGGGTACTTGCCTGTCTCAGGCTCATACCGGCCGAGGAGATGGGGATGTATTTCTCCGCTTATTCGAGCTTTCTCTGGAATGAAACCCTTTCCCGGTTTCTCCAGGGGGAGGACGGGGAGCTTTTCCCCGTTGAGCTCAGGACAGGGCAGGTGTACCAGTATGCCGGTCTTCCGGAAGAACTGCAGCGGAGGCTCCTGTCGGAACCCCTGCATACCGTGGGGCCGGACATGCCTCCTCTTCCCCCCGATCTGGAGAGGGTTTTTTACCGCCTCCTGGGCGAGCGGGGGGTGCGGCTATCCAAATTCCGCATGAAAGAGATCTCCCAGGCCTATTTCGCTTCTTTTCCGAGGCAGTGCGCCGTGCTACCGGAAGAAATGGAATGGAAAAGGGAAGAGGATGCCCTCTTCCCTGGAAAAGTCGCTCTTCGGCTCCGGTTCTTCCTGTCGAGGGGGAGCTATGCCACCATGCTGCTGAAGTCGGTGGGAAGGGTTCAGGAACCCCGGACGTAGCGGAGGAGGATCCCCCGAAGGGTTTCGGAGCCGTGCGGGTGGAGAGTCTGAGTTTCTGGTCGTCCACCGAGAGCACCGCGAGGGTCACCGAAAAAGGGGAAGTTCCGGATGTCCACCACGGGCTGAAGGCCCTGTATGGCCTGCCTGACGGCGTCGGTCTGCTCGTCGTGGTTGATCTTCAGCTCCACGTCCTTCAGCCAGAGTTCTTTGCCCTGCCGTATCTCAAGCCCCGTCTTCACCTCCGCCAGGAGGGTGAGGCCGGGGCTTTTTGCGTGGTAATATCCCCTGGCGCTGATGATTCCCGGCCTGAGGTCCACGGAAATTTTGTTCCAGTCGCTGCCGGCATACCCGCTGAGGGCGGCGTTGATGTCCCTTTCCAGAATGACCGCCTCGAGATTGCTCCGGAGGGCGTTTTTGACCACGATAGGGACCTTCGCCTTCGGGTCCCACTTCGACGGGGCGTTCAGCTCCACGAAGGATGCCCCCAGGGCCGGCTTTCCCACCCGGAAGGGGGAGTCAGTCAGACCGTTCCGCGGCCGATGGAATAATAGACGAAGCCCTGCCTCTTCATCTCCGCCGGGGAGTATTGGTTCCGACCGTCGAAAATCACGGGAGAGGCGAGGAGGGACCGTATCTTTTTGAAGTCGGGCTGCTTGTAGATGTCCCATTCGGTGACCAACACCAGGGCATCGGCGCCGTTGACGGCGTCATACTGGTTGTTGACGTAGAGAACGCCCTGGAGGTCTCCCAGGGCCTCCCTGGTTTCGTCCATGGCCTTCGGGTCATGGGCCTGCACTTTGGCTCCCGCTGCGGCGAGGTCGGCGATGAGGGCCTGGGCGGGCGCCTCCCGGACATCCGAGGTCTTCGGCTTGAAGGAGAGCCCCCAGATGCCGATGGTCTTTGCCTTCAGGCAGCCGAAGTGTCGGAGGAGCTTGCCGAAGAGGACGTGTTTCTGCCGTTCGTTGACCTCTTCCACCGCCTGGAGTATCTGCATTTCCAGCCCTTCCTTCCGGGCGAACTCCTTCAGTGCCCTGACGTCCTTCGGGAAGCACGAGCCGCCGAAGCCGCACCCGGCGTTGAGGAAGGCGTACCCGATGCGGGCATCGGAACCCATGCCCATCCTGACCTTTTCCACATCGGCTCCCAGACGCTCGCAGACGGCGGCGATCTCGTTCATGAAGGAGATCCTCGTGGCGAGCATGGCGTTGGCGGCGTACTTGGTCATTTCCGACGAGCGGATGTCCATGAAGATGATCTTTTCTGGGGGGAGGAAGCTGTAGAGCTCCTTCATGATTTCAGCTGAGCGGTCGCAGTCCACTCCCACCACCACCCTGTCCGGTTCGAGGAAGTCCCGGACGGCGGCGCCCTCCCGGAGGAATTCCGGGTTCGACGCCACGTCGAAGGGGATGTCCTCGTCCCGCTTCCCGAGCTCGGCGGCCACGGTCTGCCGGACGAAGTCGCATGTGCGCACCGGGACTGTGGACTTGACCACCACGAGCTTGTAGTCCTTCATGGAACGGCCGATAGTCTCGGCCACGGACCTTACTGCGGAGAGATCGGCACTCCCGTCCTCGAGGGAGGGAGTGCCCACAGTGATGAAGCACATGAGGGCGTCGTCGAGGGCGGAGGGCAGATCGGTGGAGAAGGAAAGCCGCCCCGCCTCCAGGTTGTTCCGGATGATCTCCTCGAGTCCCGGCTCGTAAAAGGGGACTGTTCCCCTGGAGAGAGCCTCTATTTTTTTTGCGTTTGTATCGACGCAGACCACGTCGTTTCCGAATTTCGCAAGGCAGACGCCGGTCACCAGGCCGACGTATCCCGTGCCCACCACGGCGAGCTTCATTCTTTGCCCTCCTCCCTGGCGCACTTCTGGACGGCCACCGTTCCGGATCTTCCCGGAAGCTCTCCGGGAACCACGTTGCACACGTGGACGAGAGGTTTCCGGACGGAGATCTCGTAGGCGACGTCGTGGAGCGTGCGGAACGTGACCCCTCTCGCGGCGCAGCCGTCGAGAAATTTTTCAAAGAGGGCGCTCTGGGACCGCCCTTCCATTTCAGCGTGGATGGTATGGACATTGAGGCCGGGCTGGAGCTGGTCGAGATAGAAGTCGACGATCCCGTCCCCGGGAATGTCTTCCCTGCCGTAGACTTCGTCCAGCGTGGGAAGGGTGGTGGGAATCTGCAGGGTCTTGAAGGTTCTCCCTTCCATGCGGGGGCGGAAGGCGTAGCCCGATCCCCGGATATCGCTGCAGTAGTCGAAGCCCAGTTCGTCCTGGACCGCCAGGCTTGAGGGAGTGACCTGCCACCCCGGGGCGGCGCAGCTCTTGGGCTTTTGGGAGGTGTAAAGCTCGAAGAGATCCATGGCTTTCCGGAAGTCCTCCCGGATCTGCTCCTCGGTGAGGCGGGGAAGCCGGTCCTGCCACTTTACGTGGTCCCAGCTGTGAATGCCGCAGTCGTGCCCTTCCTCCACCGCACGGATGAAGATTCCAGGTTCGGGCTGGACGATGAGGGGGGCCGGAAGGAGGGTGCCGTAGAGAAGGGTGCGGAATCCGTAGGTGGACGGCGCCTTTGTCCGGAGCATCTTCTTGAGGAATCCTTTGCGGAAGATGCGCCGGATGGCCTTGCCCGAGTTGTCCGGACCGAAGGAAAAGAAAAAGGACGCAGTGATGTTCCGGGTCCTGAAGATCTCGAGCAGCCTCGGGACTCCTTCCCGGTACCCCTTCCGGGTGTCCACGTCCGTCTTGATGACGAGAATAGTTTCTGCCACGGAATATCCCTCCTATCCTTCGACGTAACTGAGAATGGTCTTCTCCACAGCTTCCCGGAGGGGGATTTTCGGAGCCCAGCCCAGGGCTTTGCCGATGGCCTCGATGGAGGGAACTCTGTTCTGCATGTCGTCGTAGCCGTTGCCGTAATATCGCTCGGCAGGTAAGACGGTGAACTTCGCGCTTTCGGCGGCTTCCCGGAAGGCGGGGATTCCCTTCATGATGTCGATGACCAGGTGGGCCAGTTCCTTTATGGATGCGTTATTGCCCGGGTTGCCGATGTTGAAGATTTTCCCGTCGCAGGCCTTTTCATCAGCGATAATGGCCAGGAGGGCGTCGATGCCGTCGGAGACGTAGGTGAAGCTCCGGTGCTGTTCACCGCCGTTGACGAGGGTGATGGGCCTGCCGGAGAGAACATCGAAGACCATCTGGGTAATGGACCGGGCGGTCCGTTCCTCGGCGTCCCTGAAGGTGTCGAGCCTGGGGCCGATCCAGTTGAAGGGGCGAAAAAGGGTGTACCGGAGTCCCCTTTCCTGGCCGTAGGCTGCGATGACCCTGTCCATCATCTGCTTGCCGCAGCTGTAGATCCAGCGCATCTTGCAGATGGGGCCCACGATGAGGGGACTTTCGTCTTCCTTGAGGACGGTGTCGCTGCTCATGCCGTAAACTTCGGAAGTGGATGGGAAGATGACCCGCTTCTTCGCGTCCACGCACATGCGGACGATCTTCAGGTTCTGTTCGAAATCGAGCTCGAAGGTCCAGAGGGGCTTGCTGAGGTAGTAGGCCGGCTTGGCGATTCCCGCGAGGGGGAGGACCACGTCGCTTTCCGCTACGGTCTTTCTCATCCAGTCATCGGCGGTGAAGATGTCCCCCTGGGTGAAGGAGAAATTTCGGTTCCCTTCAAATTTTTCGAGGTTCATTCCTGAAAGGTCAAAGGCGTTTACCTTCCAGTCCGTTGTGTGCAGAATGCCTTCGATGAGGTGGGATCCGATGAAGCCGTTGGCCCCGAGAATCAGTATGTTCACTTTTTGAAACCTCCCAACGCTGTTCTTTTGTTCCTTGAACGAAGGGCACCCTTCGCCCCGTGCAGTATATCACGTTCTCGCGCTCCCTGGGGAACGGGGGTTATTCCAGCAGGGAGCCCTCGCAGAATGTCCCGCCGATGGTTCCGCCCTCCTGCTCCGATTCTCCTTCGAACTGGGCGCGGAGGATGAGGATGCAGCCTGTTCCGGCTTTCACCCTCAGGGGTGATCGGGAGAGAACCGTGCCCGGAGGCGTACCGTCGTCCGGCCACTCCTCCGGCAGGGCTTTCCAGACGAAGAGCTTTTTCCCTTCCCGGAAGGCGAAGGCTCCGGGAAAGGGATGGGTCACGGCCCGGACAAGATTGTATATCTCATGGGCGCTCCCTCGCCAGTCGATCTTCCCGTCGGCGGGGGTGCGCCTCCCGAAGAGGGTGGCTTCCGCCTCGTTCTGGGGGATGCGCGGCGCGGTCCCTGCGGCGATGGCGTCAAGATTTCGTGCGATCAGGAGCCTGGCTGCCCCGGCGACCTTCTTTCCCACGTCGAAGGCGGTGTCCTCGAAGAGAATGGGAACCCGCTCCCTGTCCACCATGTCCCCGGCGTCGGCGCGCCTGACCATCCGGTGGAGGGTTGCTCCCGTCTCATGCTCCCCCTTGAGGACGGCCCAGTTGATGCAGGCCCTCCCCCTGTATTTCGGCAGCAGGGAGCCGTGCATGTTGAAGGCCCCCAGGGGCGGGATCCGCAGGAATCGTTCCGGGATCATGGACCTGTAGTAAAAGGAGAAGATCACGTCGGGGCGGAGGGAGAGGAGAAGCTCGTATTCATCGTCCCCCAGGGAAGGGGGGGTATGGACAGGGACGCCCGCCTCGCGGCCCAGCTTCGCCACGGAGGGGAACCAGATTTCCTCGCCGGGGTCGTCCTCGTAGGTGAAGAGGACCTCCACCGTCACTCCCCTCCGGAGCAGTTCCTCGAGGCAGACGTACCCCACTTCGCTGTAGGCGAAAACCGCCGCCCGGAGGTCAGTCATGGTCCCATTCCCGCCGGATGACGTACCGGGGCCGCTTGCGCACCTCGGAATAGATCCGGCCGATATACTCGCCGGTGATGCCCACGCAGGACATGGTGATTCCCATGAGGAAAAAGTTGATGTTCAGCAGGGTGAAGACACCTTCCGCCTCCGGGCCCACGATGAGGCGACGCAGAAGGAGGAAAATGGCGAAGAGGAAGCTCAGTGCCGACACGGCCATGCCGATCATGGTCACCGCCTGGAGGGGAAAGAGGGAAAATCCCGTCATGAGGTCGAAATTGAGGCGGATGAGCCGGAAGATGCTGTACTTCGAGGTACCGTGCTCCCGCTCTGCGTGGCCCACGGGGATCTCCACGGGATTCACGGCGAACTTCTGGGCCAGGGCGGGGATGAAGGTGGTGCTTTCGCAGCTCTGGTTGATGATGTTGACGATATCCCGCCTGTAGCCCCGGAGCATGCAGCCGTAATCGTTCAGGTTCAGACCGGTGATCCTGTTGGTGATGGAGTTGACGATCCTGGACGTTATCTTGCGGAATTTCGGGTCCTGCCTGTTCTGCCTGACCGTTCCCACCACGTCGTGCCCCTCGTCGATCTTCGCCACGATCCGGGGGATTTCCTCCGGCGGATTTTGGAGGTCGGCGTCCAGGGTGATGATGATCTCCCCACGAGAATGGTCGAAACCGGCCATGATGGCCATGTGCTGGCCGAAATTGCCGTTGAAGTCGATGATGCGGACGGTCTTCGGGTTCTCCTTGTAAAATTCGTAGAGCAGCTGGAGGGACCTGTCCCTGCTGCCGTCGTTCACGAAGATGATCTCATAGGGCCGGTTCATCCCCTCCAGGGCGGAACGAAGGCGGGGAAAAAGGTGGGGCAGGCATTCTTCCTCGTTGTACACAGGTATGACCACAGAAACGAGGCCTGGTTCAGGCATGACGGACATCTCCTTTTTTCGGGGACTTTTCCCCGGAACGCAGAATGGGTTTTTTTAAGTTCGGCGGGCAGATCCGCCGGCGCTTTCCTGAAAAATGCTCCTAGGGGTGATTCACCAGGATAATCCGCCGTTCCGTCCTCGCCGCGACCGAGGAAATGTTGGGGGCGAGCAGGGCGAAAACTGTCTTCTCATGCTCCGAGTTGATCACCAGGATCACCCTCCTGTTCCCCCTCCAGAGTTCCTGGAGCTGCTCCGTACCGATGAACCAGAAGGGGTCCTCTTCCTGCTTCGCTCCGAACTCGAGCTCGCCGAGATAGTTGACGAGGACGATTCGCTGCTTCAGGTAGAAAGGGAGTCCCTGATCGTAGTTTCCGTACTGGGCGATCACGTCCCCGGGGCGGCGGAGTTCGGCCACGATTCCGGCCAGGTCCCTGGCGGAAATCAGTCCGTCATAGAGAGTGAACACCCTGCTGAAGGAGAACATGACAAGGAAGGCGAGAAGGCAGAGGAAGAGGGCCGGAAGGCGGAATCGGCTCTTCCTGTAGAAGTACCACCCCGCGGCGACGAAGGCCGAGAGAGCGAGAGCTACGGGAAGGGTGTAGGGCAGCAGCCTGCCTGCCGAAATCCGGCTGTTGAAGAAGGGATACACAAAGAGGGCCAGGATGAAGGGAACAAGAAAAGCGCTGTTCCACAGGAGGAACCATTTCATCCCCCGCCCGTCGCCGTCGGAGACGATTTCCCGGAAAACCCTTCCCATGAGAACGGCGAGGGGCGGGAACACGGGAATGATATAGGGAACGAGCTTGGATCTCGACAGGGAGAAAAAAAGAAAGATAACGGCAAACCACAGGAAGAGGAAGAGTTCCTCCCTCTTTTCCGTACCGATGGCGCGGATCCGGGAGGGCAGCACAGACCTGATCGCTCCGGGCAGCAGGCCCGTCCACGGGAAAAGTCCCGCAACCAGGATGGGAATGAAGAACCACACCGGTTCGTACTTCCCATGCATCTTCGTCGCGTAGCGGAGAAAATGCTCCCGGATGAAGAAGAAGTAGAAAAAATCGCTGTTTTTGACGCAGACCGCAACAAACCACGGGAGGGAGAGGGCGGCGAAGAGGATGATGCCGGGAAGGTAGAGGGCCGAGCGGACGATGTCCCACCGCCTGGTGAGGACCATGTACCAGAAGATGATCCCGCCCGGCAGGACGATGCCGATGAGCCCCTTGGTCAGAAGGGCGAGGGCCGCTCCCCCGTAGAGAAGCAGGTAGAAGCGCCTGTCCTTTTGCAGGCCGAACCAGAAACCCGTCATGGCTGCGGTGAGGAAGAAGGAGAGAGGCATGTCGGTGATGTTGATCCGGGAGAAGGTGAAATAGACAAGGCTCGTGGTCAGGATGACCGACGAGTACAGCGCCGTATCACGGTCGAACATGGACCTCGCCGTCAGGTAGGTGAGAAGGACGCCGCCGAGGGCGAGGAGGGCCGGCCAGAAGCGGCCGGAAAACTCGTTTTCCCCGAAAACCGCCTGGGCGGAAGCGGTGAGCCAGTAGTGAAGCACCGGCTTTTCGAAGTATTTGATATAGTTAAGCCTTGGGGTAATGTAGTCCCCCGTCTCCCGCATCTCCCGGGGGATTTCGGAGTACCGTCCCTCGTCTGGTTCGAGGAGACCGTAGCTGCCGAGCCCCCAGAAATAGAGAGAAAACGACAGGAGAACGAGAAGAAGCAGTTTTGCGGCGCCGCCTGGGCGAGAGAAATTCATCGAACCCATCCTTCCGGAGAATAAGTTGAAGCCGGGAATTTTATTCTACATGATACTCTTCCCGGTGTGGAAGAATTCTATACGAAGTCCCTCCGTTTTTGGAAGTATCATGGAGTATAATCCTTCAATGCACCTGAAAGAGAGGTATGTCCATGGACAGGCTCACAATTTTGCTTCTTGCCGGATCGGCGGTCTTCAACGCCTCGGCGAATACCCTCATGAAGCTGGCCTTCGGCCACCAGAAGGATCTGCTCGACGGCGGAGCGGTGAACGCCGTACTCCGCATCGTCCTCAATCCCTGGGCTGCTGCGGGGGTGGGATGTTTCGGCATATCCTTCATCTTTCTCAGCGCGGCGCTGACGAGAACCGATCTTTCCCTTGCCTATCCCTTCATGGCCGGGCTGGTGTTCCTGCTGGTCCTGTGCGTTTCCGTGGTCTTTTTTTCGGAACAGGTCTCTCTCTGGCGCCTCGCGGGAATGGCGGCCATCCTGGCGGGCATCTGGCTGATTTCGATGAAAGGCTGAACAGGAACGGGGAAATCAGGCGGAAGAGACTCTCCGCCGGAACGACGGAAAAAAGCAACGAACCGCACAAGGAGAAAGGAGAGAACCTACGTTATGACTGACTCGCCCATCATGAGAAAAGCAGTTTCCCTTTCCGGGAGACTCACGGAACTGCGGCGGAAATTCCACGCCAACCCCGAACTCCCCTGGCAGGAAAAGGAGACATCCATCTTCGTGGAGGAATACCTCGTGAACCTCGGCCTTGAGAACATCCGGAGGGGCTTCGGCGGTACCGAAAGCGGCGTAGCGGCGGACCTCAGGGGTGCGAAGCCGGGGCCGTGCGTTGCCCTGAGGGGTGACATGGACGCCCTTCCTCTCGAAGAGGAAAACGATCTTCCCTACCGCTCCACCCGCCCGGGCGTCATGCATGCCTGCGGCCACGACGCCCATACCGCCATCCTCCTCGGCGCGGCGGAGATTCTCGCCTCCATGAAGGATGATCTCTCCGGCACGGTTCGGTTCCTCTTCCAGCCCGCCGAGGAAGCGGGGTACAATTCCGGCGCCCCGAAAATGATTGAGGAAGGAGCCCTGCACGGTGTCGACGCCGTGGGAGGGCTCCATGTCTGGTCCCTCCTCCCGGCGGGGAAACTCGGCTGCCGGGTGGGGCCCATCATGGCCTCCGCTGATATCTGGGATCTCAAGATCCAGGGAAAGGGCGGCCACGGCGCCATGCCCCACAAGGCCATCGACCCCACGGTGACTGCCGCAACGGTGATTTCGACGCTCCAGACGGTGGTGAGCAGGGAGATGGACCCCCAGGAGACGGTGGTGCTCAGCGTAGGAAAAATGGAAGCGGGGACGGCGGTCAACATCATCCCTGATACGGCGAGGGTGGCCGGAAACGTGCGGACCACCAGCCGGGACGTTCGGGCCCAGATGGAGGGCATCATGAAAAGGGTCGCCGACGGCATCTGCGCCGCCATGAGATGCACCGCCGAACTTACCTATACCCCCATCTATCCCGTCACGGTGAACGATCCTGAAGTGACGGCGGTAATGCGGTCCGCGGCGGCAGAAATGCTCGGAGAGGAAAACATCGAGGAAGTCCCCGTAGCCATGGGGTCCGAGGACTTCAGTTACTACGGTGAAAAAGTCCCTGCCGCCTACGTCTTCCTGGGCATAGCGGACGAGGCAAAGGGAACGGGCAACCAGCACCACAATCCCAAATTCAACGTGAACGACGACGTCCTCCCCTCCGGCGCAGCTCTCCTCGCGGCCTTCGCTGTCCGGATGACCGAACGTTCCAGCTAGCGGAGACGAGAAAAAAAGGATTTCCGGGGAACTCCCCGGAAATCCTTTTTTTCTGCCGTCCTGTTCGGCCTCGAAGTCTATGATCTGGTCCGGGTCGGTCCTGTCGTCGACGAAAATTTCCACCCTGAACGCGCCCTTGGGCCAGGAATCCCCGCCGTTGTTGAAGGGGCTGTAGACGAAGATGACGAAGATGTCCGAGCCGTGGCCCTCGGTGTCCGATTCCACGCCGGTTTTTACGTGACTTGAAGGAAGAATCCCTCCCGTAACTTACCCGGAGGGATTCTATCACAGCGCGGGAATTAAAAACGATCGAGGGCAGTCCCCCTAAATCCGCAGGCATCGGTGACACTCCCTCTGCCTGAAAAACCTGCGGATTTAGGGTCCCTTCTCCGGTCAAAACGCCGCAACCACCTTTGCGTTCTTGACCTTCACCAGGTTCCTGGAAATCCGGCTCCAGTACACCGTGGCCGATCCCCCGTAGTAGCGCCCCAGGGCCGCTTTCGTGTCGCCGTAGGCTTTGATATAACGCGAGAGGAGAAGGCTTCCCGCCGCGATGCCCATCTCCGGATCGAGGAGATCCTCGTCTGTCATGATGCCGTTCGCCTGGAGAAGCCCGGCGTGGACCTTCCACATGACCTGCATCACCCCCGCCGCCCCAGCCGGGCTCCGCGCCTCGGGGCGGAAATGGCTTTCCGTGTTGGCTACTGCCACGAGAAGGTCAAGAGGAACATTGTACTTCAGGGAGTACTTCCAGAATGCGTTGGCCTGCACGAGGGAGGATTCACGACTCACGTCCCCGTTTTGGGACCGGATGAACCGGGAAAGGGAACCTATGCTTTCCGTGGCTGCCGCAATGGCCGTGCATGCCGTTCTGTGTGCGTCAAGGGCGGCTCCGGCCGCTGAAAGGGCGGGCGACGCGAGGGCGGACGCGGTTTTCCGCACGAGAGCCGCTGTTTCAGGCTCATCGGCCCACTGTCCCGGAAGGTGCAGTGCGGGAAAGAAAGAGCTTCCGTGCTGTCCCATGGCGGCTGTCAGGAGAAATCCAGCCGATGAAAGTATCAGAAGAGCGGCCATGCTTTTCCGGATCATGTGTTTCATGGTGCTCCCTCCCTTTTCAGGAGAAAAAATTCCTTCCGCAGAAAGAGAACTCCCGGAAGGGTTTTTGATTATAACTCAAAGGTGTTTTTTGGCAAATTTTGTCCAAAAAAGTTAACCTTTTCATGAGAAAAGTTCATACTGAAAAAGGGTATCTGAAAATTACCGTAAAAATGTGTACAAAAAGTGGAAAATCAACCGGAAAATATCATTTTCAAAGGATTTCCTGAACTTACGTTAGCTTTGAATGCGATAAAATAAAAAAACAAAAAAGAGGATTCGTCCTTTTTTTGTGTTGCCACATTAGGTTTGAATCTATAGAATAAGAAAACGTAGAGCTTTTAATCCCATTCTTCCGGAGGGGTCATCGTGGCGGAAAATGCATGGAAGAAAAAAGGATTCACCCTGGTGGAGCTTCTTATCGTCATCATCATCGTCGGGATTCTCACTTCGACCATGCTCCTTCTCATGAACAACGCCGAGGACAAGGCGGAGGCAACCGTCATCCTCAGCGATATGCGGTCCATGAAATCCGCCATGGTTATTTTCAAGCTGGAAAAGGGACGGTGGCCGGAACGTACCTCTGATGACGCCGAGATACAACGGCTGTTCGGAGGAGCCTCCCTGGAAAATTTCAGCCTCATGTCCAGCGGGGACGAGTATGCCTTTATCCGCTATGATCTCTCGAACAACAAGGGCAAATCCCCCGGAGTGAAGAAAAAACTGGCCCTCATGGCCGATTCATCCGGTCTGCTCAAGGAGGGAACTTCAGTCCCGCCGGCTACCCCCGTCTCGTACACTGAAGAGGGAACCAAGGTGGAGATGAAGGTCCGCTGATTCCGGCGGCCATGTTTTGAGCTCAGTTTTTCAGGGAGGGGCAGCTTTCTTCCCCTCTTTTTTCTTCCTTGAAATAAAACCCCGGGCCGGTACGGCGGGAACCAGAAACCCCCGACTGTAACCGGCCCGACGTGGTTCTCTTTCTCTTTTTCTTCCTCAGTTTTGAGAGTTTTGAGCCGAAATCTCCTGCATTTCCTTCAGCACCGACTCCAGTTTTTTCATTTCCCGTCCATACTTCTCCCAGTCATCCTCCCGGAGGGCCTTTCTTGCCGCGTCCCAGGCATCGGAAGCCTCCCCGGCAAGAACGGAGAGGGCCGGAGATTCGCCTTCAGGACGGACGGGTCGGAGCGGGGTCTCGCCCGCAGAGGGTAAGGGGAGAGCGGGCCGGCCGTCGGAGGGACCGAGGAGGCGGACCAGGGAATCATCCAGCGTTTCTCCCCATACAACCTTGCCTCCGGTGGAGGTGATGACACGGCGCAGTTCGGGGAGTTCGCTGTTCTCCGCTCTGAGGTACAGGGGCTGAATGTAGAGGATTCCGTTGCCTACCGGTACGACGGTCATATTGCCCCTTATAACGGAGGATCCCCTCTGGCCCCACAGGGAGAGTTGGGCGGAAATCTCGGAATTCTGGTTCGTGAGGGCCTCCACCTGGGAGGGACCGTAGATGAGCTTCTGCTTCGGGAACTGGTAGACGAGCAGTTCACCGTAATTGTCCCCGTCGGAGCGTCCCGCCATCCACGCGATCATGTTGTCCCGGTTGACGGGCATGAAGGGAGTGATGAGAACGAACTCCGATCTCTCCTCCCCGACAAGGCGCATGTTCACGTAGTAGGCCTCGATGATGCCCTTTCTGTCGGTGCTGCTGTTGCGATCCCACGAGTCTTCCTTGTTGTAAAAGGTATTGGCGTCGGTCATGTGGTAGATCCTGTAGATCTCGCTCTGGATGCTGAAAAGATCCTGGGGGTACCGGAGGTGGGCCTTCAGGCCCGAAGACATCTCGGA
The DNA here is from genome assembly GCF_016756745.1 of Aminivibrio sp. Classification (NCBI taxonomy): domain Bacteria; kingdom Thermotogati; phylum Synergistota; class Synergistia; order Synergistales; family Aminobacteriaceae; genus Aminivibrio; species Aminivibrio sp. The sequence goes on along the minus strand of NZ_JAESIH010000043.1, from coordinate 14,509 downwards.
CATGGGGCGGAAGAGGCCGGGGAAAACGCCGCTCCATGCCTTCAGCACCGGGTCGTCAGGGTCGGAGACGAAAAACTTCATGGTACCGTCATAGGCGTCCACGGTGGCTTTCACGCTGTTCCGGATATAGTTGATCGTCCCTCCCCTGCCGAGGGAGACGGGCTGGGAGTAGGGGTACCTGTCGGCGGCCGTGTAGGCATCCTGCATCCACACGAGCCGTCCTTCGGAGACCACGAGGTAGGGGTCCCGGTCGAAATAGAGAAAGGGCGCCACTCGGGTGAGTCTCTCCCGGATGTTCTGGTGGTATTTCACCCGGCTGTTTTCGGTGAAGACATCGGAGAAAAGGATCTTGAAGTCGGCGAACTTGATCGCATAGAGAATCCTCCGGAACAGGGTGCCCATGGGGACACCGCCCTTTCCTTCATAGGTGGTGCGCACGTTTGATTCTCCCATGGGGTAGTCGAACTCTTTCACGGTGGTCCCCACGAAAATGTAGGAGCTCGGTTTCTCCCCATAGTAGATTTCCGGCCTGGTGATGGAGAGGGGGACGTCCGTCTTCGGCGGAATGTCCCGGACCCAGAGCCTGGGCAGTCCCGAGCCGGCGACCTCGTTGACGGGGTTCATAACGATGCCGTAGCCGTGGGTGAACTCGAGGCGGGTGTTGATCCAGGTGGGGTTCTGCAAGCCCTTGAGGTCCAGTTCCCTCGGTGAGAGCATGACCTGCCGGTACTCTCCGTCGAAGGTGTACCGGTCGATGTCCACGTTGGAGAAGTCATAGTAGGTCCTGATCTCCTGGAGCTGCTTGTAGCTTCTCAGAAGGGGGGCATGGTCCCAGAGCCGGATGTTGTCGATGGTGTCCCTGTTCTGCTCCACGTTTTCCCAAGTGATGGAATCGTCAGGGGTGACCGTTCTCAGGGCGATGTTCGAGAGTCCGTAGGCCTTGAGGGTTGCATCGATGTTGTACTCGATGAACCGCTTCTCCCGTTCGAACTCGTTGGGTCCCACGAAATACTTCTGCACCACGGCAGGGTAAACGCCTTGCAGCAGGACTGCCGTGACCAGGACGAGTCCCGCAAGTCCCAGGGAGAATTTCCATGTCTTCCGGAGAAGGCTCACGAGGAGGGAGAGACCGAGAAGCAGCGAAAGGACCGCAAGAACGTTCAGGGCGAGGAGTTCGGCGTTCACGTCCGTATACCCTGCCCCGAAAACCACCCCGGTAGGGGAGAACAGCAGGTCGTACCTGTCCAGAAGATACCCGGCCGACCAGAGGAAAGCTCCTGCGGAGGCAAGAAGGACAAGGTGGTTCCGCATTTTTGCAGGGACGGAAAGGGACGCCAGATCCCTGTTCCTCGGCAGAAGGAAGGCCGCATAGGCGCCTCCCGCGGTCACAAGGCAGAGGAAAACGATGTTCAGGGCTTTCGCGTGGAGAAATCTCCAGAAAGGAAGACCGAAGACGTAGAAACCGATGTCATGACCGAAGATGGGGTCGGTCACGCCGAAGGGGGTGCCGTGGAAGTACCGGAGGACCATGGTCCACTCCCCGGTCATGGCCGCACCGTTGGTGAAGCCGAGGAACAAAGCGGCCGCCGCGACGGCGACTCCTGCCGCCTTCGCTCCCAGAAGCCCCTCCTGTTCGGGGTAAAGCGCCCTCAGGTTTTTCCTGGCTGCGGAGAGATTCAGCCACAGGAAGGCGGCGTAGAGCAGAAACCCCGCCCCGAAGAGGGGAAGTCGAGCAAGAAGACGGGTCCAGAAGACGGAACCGTATCCTTCGGTATCGTACCAGAGATAATCCGTATAGAAATCCGCAAGGACAGGAAGAAGCACAAACAGCACAACCGCGGCTCCTCCGGCGAGCAGGATGCCCTTGTTGATGCGGAACGGAAAGGAAGGGAACGGGCGCTTCGGGGAGGAGTCCTCCCCAGGGAACCATTCGTTGTTTGGGAACCAGTCTTTTTTTGTCATAATGATTCATTCTATAGTACTTTCCCGGGATGTCAAAACGAAGATGGCGGATACGTTTTATGGATACATTATACACTATGAGATTTTCTTGACAGACCGTCAGTGCAGTGGTACCTATATAACCGTCTGTCGACAGTAGACGATAGGTTAAGCAGGGGAGGTTTCTCCATAAACAGCATAGCGAACCATCAGTCGCTCGCGAAGGAAGTGGCGGATTTTCTCCGCCGCGAGCTTCTCATTTCAGCGAAATACCCCCAGGGGACCTTTATCCGCGAGGAGGAGCTGGCCAGGGAGCTGAACATCAGCCGTGCCCCGGTGAGAGAGGCCCTGAAGGAGCTCGAAGGGCAGGGACTTGTGCGGTCCATCCCAAGGAAGGGTTCCATGGTCCTCGGTTTTTCCCCGGAGGACGTGGAGGAGCTGTATGATATCCGTTTCGCCCTCGAAACCCAGGTTTTCGAGGCACTGGTCAAGGAGAGGCTTCTTTCCGACGATGACTGCGAACGGATGAACAGCCTTTTCAATGATCTGCTTGCCGTCGCGTCGAGCTCCATGGAGAAAGACGAGAAGGTCATCGCTTTCAGCAGGATCGATCTCGAATTCCATCTCTTTATTGCGGAACGTTCCGGGAGGCCCTGGACCATCCGGATTCTCAGGAGCGTGTATTTTCAGCTTCAGCAGGCAATGGTGCAGTACCTTGAAAGTGAGGAGGAACTGGCCTATTCGGCCCGGGAGCATTTGAAGATTATCCGGTCCCTGAAGGAAGGGGATCTCGATGCTTTGCGGGAGAGCAGGCGCTACAGCTATTTTCAGAGAAGGCTGAGGAAGCGGGAGAAGGTTGAAGCTTCCGGCATATGAGGAGAAAAGGGAGTGATGTCACCGGGCGTTTTCAATGTATACGCAGTCAGTGCCGGCGCAGATTCCGGTTCCGTTTGTACCGATGCAACCTATATGAGGAGGAGTGACACTATGTTCAGAAAAACGTTCACTGCAGCAGCGGCAATGGTTCTAGCCCTCGGGCTCTTCTGCGGCTCCGCGTTCGCAAAAGCCGAGATCAAGCTTTCGAACCAGTTCCCCCCGTCCCACCACGTTTCCAAGGGCCTCATCGTGTTTGCGGAAAAAGTGGCCGAGTATTCCAAGGGCGAGCTTACGGTGAAGATCTTCGACTCCGCCCAGCTTTTCAAGGACACTGAAATCGTGGAAGCCCTTCAGGATGGTCTTATCGAGGCAGGCCTTGTGCCCGTGAACAAGTGGTCGGGCATGATTCCCATCGCCGACGTCTTCGAGATGCCCTTCGTGTTTAAGGATCTCGAGTCCCCCAAAAAGTTCCTTGCGGCCGGCGCCGACAAGATTCTCGACGGAGAGTTCCAGAAAAAGGGCGTCAAAAACCTTTTCTGGGTTGACTACGGCTACATCCAGTTCTTCAACAACAAGCGCCCCCTGAAAAAGCCCGAGGATTTCGAGGGCCTGACCATGAGAACCTTCAGCAGCGGTGATGCAGAAACCCTGAAAGTCCTGGGCGCAGCCCCCACCGTCATGAGTTCCTCCGAAATGTACATGGCACTCCAGAGGGGCACCGTGGACGGAGCAACCACCGGCATGCCGGCGGCTGTTTCCCGGAAAGTGCATGAAGTTCAGAAGTTCATGACCATGGCGAATTACACCACCGCCCAGTTTGCCGTTCAGGGCAACCTCGACTGGTGGAACGGCCTTTCCGCCGAGCTCAAGGAGGCCGTCATGAAAGCCGGACACGATGCCGAGGAATGGATCCGCGGAGCCATCGCCGAGTCTGAAAACGCGGCAGAAAAGGTTATCCGCGAGGCCGGTGTGGAAATTTACGTTCCCACCGCTGAAGAACGGGAAGCCTTCGTGAAGGCCACCGAGTCTGTACGCAAGGCCTTCGGTGAAAAGACAGGAGAAGTCGGTCAGACACTTATCGAGATGGCCATAACGGTTTCAAAGTAATATTTCCCCGAAGAACGAGTTCCAGGATTTCCGAAACGGGAGGGGAGTCCCTCCCGCTTCTTTTCTCAAATACGAGCAAAGGGGCAGTCTCGCATGTTCAAAATCATTCGCAACGCTGTGGAAAAGGGCAACCTGATCCTCGGGTACGTCAGCGGTCTCGGCATTCTCCTCATGGGGCTCGTGCTCTTCTACGAGGTGGTCTGCCGGTATTTCTTCCGGTCCCCCACAATCTGGGCCCAGGAGATGTCCATCTATCTCTTTATGTGGACCATGCTCGCCGGGGGAGCCTACACTCTCCAGGAAGGCAAACACGTCCGTATCGACCTCGTGATCGAGCATCTTTCCCTCCGCACCCAGCACTTCCTGGAGATGATAACCAGCGTGGCGGGGATGATCTTCTGCGCGGTCATCACATGGCAGGCCTACGAGATGATCGTGGCCTCCATAGGCTATAACAAGGTTTCGGCGACCCTTCTCCGGGTGCCGATGTGGATTCCCCAGATGGCCCTCCTTCTCGGGTTCGCCCTCCTGACCCTCCAGTTCGCCATCATCATCGTCGACCGCTTCAACTCCGTCTTCGGAAAACATGAGGAGGGACAGTCATGCTGAGCTTTTCCATGGTGGTACTCCTGCTCGTCGGCGTTCTCTTCATGGGGCTCCCGGTGGCCTTTTCCCTCGGGGGCACATCCCTTATGCTCATCGCTCTCTTCGACCTTCCCATGAAGATCGTGGGGGCGACCATTTTCTCGTCCCTGGACAGTTTCACCATCCTCTCCATTCCTCTCTTCGTCCTCATGAGCCAGATCCTTCTCGACGGACGGATCGGGGACGATCTTTTCGACGTCATGAACGCCTGGGTACGGCATCTTCCCGGAGGACTCGCCATCGCCACGATCCTCGCCTGCGCCTTCTTTGCCGCCATCACGGGCTCGGGAGCGGCCACGGCGGCCACCATCGGCATGGTGGCCTACCCCGCCATGATCGAACGGGGATATGACAAGAAATTCACCCTCGGTCTTCTCGCGGCCGGAGGGACCCTGGGCATTCTCATACCGCCGAGCATCCCCCTGATCCTCTACGGCTCTATCACGGAGGAATCCGTCGGCAAGCTCTTCATCGCCGGTGTCGTTCCCGGTCTTCTGCTGACCGCTTTTTTTGTGGTGTACGCCGTTTACAAGAGCCGGAGAGGCGGGTTCACTCCCATGGAAAAAGCATCGTGGGGCGAACGGCTTCGGATCACCAGGAAAAATTTCTGGGGAATTCTCCTTCCCTTCATCATCATCGGCGGCATCTATACCGGGGTCTTTACACCCACGGAGGCGGCGGCGGTGGGACTGGTGTACGGGCTCTTCATCACCCTGGTGGTGTACCGAACGCTGAAGCTCAGTGACATTCCGGCCATCTGCCTCCGGTCCGTGACCACATCCTGCATGATCGCCATTATCATCGCGGGCGCCGTGCTCTTCGGCAGGGTCATGACCCTGCTGATGATTCCCCAGAAGCTCACGGAACTGATCATCAGCAACAACTTCTCGGTCCTCATGTTCATCCTCGCCATGAACGTCCTGATGATGATCCTGGGGTGCGTCCTGGAGACGGTGTCCATCGTCCTCCTCACCATGCCCCTGGTCACCCCCATTCTTCACGCCCTGGGCATCGACCCGATCTGGTACGCCATCGTGGTGACGGTGAACATGACGCTGGCCCTCATCACGCCGCCGGTGGGAATGAACCTCTACGTAATCAACAGCCTCAGGAAGGACATCCGGATGAGCGATATCATCTCCGGGGTTTTCCCCTTCCTTGTGATCATGATTTTCTTCCTCATACTCGTCATCGCGTTCCCCGGAATGAGCACCTGGCTTCCCTCGGTCATGCACTGAGGAGCGGGGTTTCCTCCGCCGGCGTTCTTATAATGAAAGGAGACGACCTATGAAAACGTCAAAACAGCTGAGAACCCTCCTCGAACGACCCGGCGCTGTTGTTGTTCCAGGGGTGTATGACTCGCTGAGCGCCAGGATCTGTGAAATGGCAGGTTTCGAAGCGGTCTTCCATTCCGGGTATGGAACGGCGGCTGTCAGGCTTGGTCAGCCTGACATCGGCCTGCTGACCCTCACCGAGATGGCCGCCCAGCTGAAATCCATCACCCGGGCGGTGAGAATTCCCGTCCTTGGCGACTCCGACAACGGCTTCGGCAATGCCGTGAACGCCGACAGGACCGTCCGGGAGTACATCTGGGCCGGAGCGGCGGGCCTCTTCATGGAGGACCAGGTGTCTCCCAAGCGCTGCGGCCACATGGAGGGCAAGCAGGTCATCTCCAGGGAGGAGATGATGGGGAAGCTTCGGGCAGCCATCGACGCACGGAATGAACTTGACCCCGATGTGGTGATAATGTACAGGACGGACGCCATCCACGTCACGGGATTCGAGGATGCCCTCGACCGGGCGAAAGCTGCGGTTGCCGCCGGTGTCGACATGGTCTTCGTGGAGGCCCTGGAGACCCGGGAGCAGATGGAACGGGCCGTGAAGGAAATCGGCGTGCCCCTCATGCTCAACCTCATCGAGGGGGGGAAGACTCCTCTCGTTCCCGTAAAGGAAGCGGAGGCCATGGGCTTCAAGATGATCGTTCCCGCCCTGTCGGCCCTGTTCGCTGCCGCGAGGGGTATGTACGAGGTAATGACGCAGATCCGGAAAGAAGGCGTCTCCGAGGGGTATCTTGACCGGCTCTTCACCTTCAGGGAGTTCGCCGAACTGGTCCGGCTGGACGAAATTCGTGAAATGGAGGAGAAGTACATTCCACCGAGCGTCCTGGAGGAAAAATATCGGGGGAAGAAGAAAATCGTCGAGTAAGGTTGCCGGGAAACGGAGCGCGGAGTATATAATGGAAAAGCTCTGAGATTATTACTCCAACGGAGGGATACCAAGTGATCAACCATCTGAAGCGGAAACTTGCCGAGGGCGGGGTCGCGCTCGGGACCTTCATCACCCTCAACTGCCCCGACCTCGTGGAAATCGCTGGGCTCGCAGGGTTCGACTATTGCATCATCGACACGGAGCACGGCCCAGGGAGCCCCGAATCCATCCAGCACATGATCCGGGCCGCGGAGCTCCGGGGAATGGCCCCCATCGTCCGGGTGACCGATACGGCGCCCACCACCATTCTCCGAACCCTCGACGTGGGGGCGGCGGGAATCCAGGTGCCCCAGGTGAACTCTCCCGAAACGGCGGAGAACGTGGTCCGGTCAGCCAAGTATTTTCCGAAGGGCGACCGGGGGGCGTGCCTCACCAGGTCGTCCCGGTACGGCTTCGTTCCCGGCATGGCGGAGTACTTCGAGGAGGCCAACCGAGAGACCCTGGTGGTCGTCCACTGCGAAAATCGCCAGGGGCTTGAATGCCTTGACGGCATTGCCGCCGTGGACGGCGTGGACGTCATATTCGTCGGTCCCTACGATCTCTCCCAGTCTTTCGGCATTCCGGGGCAGATTTATCATACCGTGATGGTCGACGCCGTGGCCAGGGCCCTGGCCACGGCGAAAAAAGCGGGAAAGCCTGCGGGGATCTTCGTGGGGTCGGTGGAGGAGGCAAAGGCCAGGATTGAACAGGGGTTTTCCTACATAGCCTACAGCATGGACAGCCTGATCTTCGCGGAAGTCTGCAGAAACATTGTCGGGGGGATTAGGGCCTGACGTAAAAAAGCCCGGTGCGGAATTCGCCGCACCGGGCTTTTTTACGTCACCGGATCCGTTCCAGTATGGCCTCTCCCACGGCGCGGGTCGTTCCCTGTCCGCCGAATTCCACGGGAAGATCCCCGGGAGCCGCTTCCGCAAGGAAGGCGGTGAGACTGTTCTCCACGGCTTTCGCGGCGGTCCGCTCCCCGATATGCTCAAGCAGGAGGGCCCCCGTGAGGATGGCGGCAATGGGGTTGGCCTTTCCCGTCCCGGCGATGTCCGGGGCCGACCCATGGATGGGCTCAAACATGGAAAGGCCGTCGCCGATGTCGGCTCCTGCGGCCACCCCGAGGCCTCCGGCCAGCCCGGCGAGGAGGTCGCTCACGATGTCGCCGAACATGTTGGGGGCCACCACCACCCCGTACAGGTCAGGGGTGCGCACCAGGTGGTAGCACATGGCGTCCACGTTCACTATGCCGAGCCCCACGCCGTGGCGGGCTGTCTCGTCTTTGGCGATGTCCTCCCAGAAACCGTAGATCTGGGGGAGGGCGTTCGACTTTGACGCCAGGGTGATTTTCTCCTCGCCCCGGGCCTTTGCCGCCCTGCATCCATAGGCTACCACCCTGCGGACGCCCGGCTCGGAGGCCACTCCGAGCTGGAAGGCCCCTTCCACGCCTCCGGAGAAGGTCCCTCTAAGATTACCCTCGAGAGAATAGAGCCCCCGTTTCGTGTCAAGGCTGAAGTCCGCCGTCCCTTTTTCCGTCCTGCTGCCGATGCCGATGTAAAAATCTTCCGTGTTCTCCCTGACGACGAGAGTATCCAGCCCCTTTCCTCCCTTCGGTGCCACGGGAAGGGGAACCCGGGGATAGCTCTTCGCAGGCCGGAGGTTCACGTACTGGTCGAAGTGGAACCGTATGGTGAGGAGAATCCCCCTTTCGAGGATTCCCGGCTTGACCCGGGGGTCTCCCACCGCACCAAGGAGCAGGGCGTCCATGGAACTCATCTCGTCTACGGCGGAGGCAGGCAGGATTTCCCCTGTCTTCAGGTAATGGTCGGCGCCGAAGGGGTAGTCGGCCCAGGTCAGGGAAAATCCGTGCTTCCGGCCCGCCGCCTCGAGGATCCGCGATGTTTCGCCGATGACCTCGGGGCCGATGCCGTCTCCGGGAATCCGGGCCACCACGTAGTCCTTTCCGCTCATGCTCTCTTCCTCCGCTCTTCGATCCGCCTGCGGGCGTAGGGGATGAGACCGCCTACGCTGATAAGCTCCTGGAGGAAGGGTGCGAAGGGGGCCACCCGGAAGGTCACTCCCTTGGTCCGGTTCTCGATGGTCCCGGCGACGGGGTCCACGGCCACCTCATCCCCCGTTTCGATGGAGGCGGCAGCCTCGGGGCACTCGAAGATGGGAAGGCCGACGTTGATCGCGTTCCGGTAAAATATCCGGGCGAAGGAGGCCGCGATGACGCAGCTGCACCCGGCACCCTTGATGGCCAGGGGGGCGTGTTCCCTTGAGGAACCGCAGCCGAAATTCTCCCCGGCGACGATCATGTCGCCCTTGGACATGTTGCGGACAAAGTCCTTGTCGATGTCCTCCATACAGTGTTTCCCCAGTACGGCCTCGTCGCTGGAGACGAGGTAGCGGGCGGGAATGATCACGTCAGTGTCGATATGATCTCCGTATTTCCACGCTTTTCCTGAAAAAGAATTCGTCATGGTTATTTCCCCTCCAGATTCTTGAAGAAATCTTCCGGCATAACGTCCCTCGGATCGGTGAGCCTTCCCGTAACGGCGCTCGCGGCCGCGGTGAGGGGGCTGGCGAGGATCAGCTCGCTCTTCGGGCTGCCCATGCGGCCCACGAAGTTGCGGTTGCTGGTGGAAACGCACCGTTCGCCTGCGGCGAGAATGCCCATGTGCCCTCCGAGGCAGGGACCGCATGTAGGAGTGCAGACCACGGCTCCGGCCTCGGTGAAGATGCGGAGATACCCTTTGTCCATGGCGGCGTTGTAGACTTCGTAGGAGGCCGGGATGACGATGCACCGTACGTTGGGGGCCACTTTTTTCCCCTCCATCAGCTTCGCCGCGGTTTCGACGTCTCGAAAGCGGCCGTTGGTGCAGGCCCCGATGAACACTTGGTCGATCTCGGGCGATCCGCACTCCCGGACGGGTTTCACGTTGTCGGGGGAGTGGGGCATGGCCGCCACGGGGTCCATCTCGTCAAAGTCGAAGATCTCCCGGCGGGTATAGACCGCGTCACTGTCGGGGTAGCGGGGTGTGAACTCCCGGGCCGCCCTCGACCGGGCGTACTCGATGGTTTTCTCGTCGGGGACGAAGACTCCCGTTTTGGCGCCGGCTTCCACGGCCATGTTGGCAATGGTGAACCTGTCGTCCATGGGCAGGTTTTCGATTCCCTCGCCGCCGAACTCGAGGGCCATGTACCTGGCTCCCTGGACGCTGATGCGTCCGATGAGGGAGAGGATCATATCCTTGCCGGTCACCCACCCGGGGCGCTTTCCCCGAAAATCGACCCGGATGGTGGGAGGCACCTTGAGCCATGTTTCTCCAAGGGCCCAGACGGCAGCGAGGTCCGTGCTTCCCACACCGGTGGAGAGAGCGCCAAGGGCGCCGCCGGTGCATGTATGGCTGTCCGCCCCGAGGACGATGTCCCCCGGGAGGATATAGCCCTTTTCGGGAAGGAAGGCGTGCTCAATGCCCACCCTGCCCACTTCCCAGTAGAGCATTCCCTGTTCTTTGGCGAACTCCCTGCCGTTCTTGGTCTGTTCCGCCGAAGCGATGTCCTTGTTGGGGGTGAAATGGTCGGGGAGGAGGGCACACCGCTCAGGGTCGAACACCCTTTCCGCCCCCATCTCACGGAACGCCGCCGCGGCAGGCGCCCCGGTGATGTCGTTCGCGAAGGCGAAATCCACCTTCACCTGGCAGATTTCCCCCTCTACGGCCTTCTGCGACGAATGAGCCGCTATGATTGCGCTAACCAACGTTCTTCCCATACAAACGCACTCCTTTCGATACCGCCTTCTGGAAGAGGCGGTTGATTCCGTCGATATATGCCTTGATGCTCGCTTCTATGACGTCGGTGCCGGCTCCCCGGCCGGAAACCCGGATTCCCTCGAAGAAAAGGGTAATCCTCGCTTCCCCGGTGGCGTCCGAGGCCTCGGTGACCGAGCGGATGGAATAGTTCTCCAGCTCCGGCTCGATGCCGACGATGCGGCGGATGGCCCTGTAGGCGGCGTCCACCGGCCCGTTGCCCGTGGCCGCGTCCGTGGCCTCCCGGCCGCCGTCCTCCAGGGTTACCGTGGCGGTCCCGTGTCCCCGTCCCACCTGAACGAGGAAGGTCTTCAGGACGATCCTGCGGCTTTCCGCAGCTGAGAGGATTTCGTTGTTGATCATGGCCTCGAGGTCCTCTGTGGTGACGATCTCCTTCCTGTCGCACAGGGTTTTGAAGAGAGCCATGGCTTCGGTGAGTTTCTCCTCTGAGAGGGAGAAACCCATCTCTTCCACTCTCTGCCGGAAGGCGTGCTTTCCCGAATGTTTGCCCAGGACGAGCCTGCTGCCCGGGGCACCCACGTCCTCGGGGTTCATGATCTCGTAGGTCTCCCGGTTGCAGAGCACGCCGTGCTGGTGGATGCCTGCCTCGTGGGCGAAGGCGTTCGAGCCGACGACGGCCTTGTTGGGGGGCACGGGGAATCCCGTCATCCTCGACACCAGGGAGCTGATGTCCCAGAGCTTCGTCGTGTCCAGGAATGTTTCGCAGCCGTAGCTGTCTCTCCTGGTCCGAAGCCCCATGACCACTTCTTCCAGGGACGCGTTTCCGGCCCGTTCCCCCAGGCCGTTCACCGTGCACTCCACCTGCCGGGCTCCTGCCCGCACGGCCGCCATTGAGTTCGCCACAGCCATGCCGAGGTCGTTGTGGCAGTGCACCGACCAGGTCACCCCGGGACGGTCCGTTGCCTCGATGACCGCCCTCACGAAGGCGCCGAATTCCTCGGGAACGGCGTATCCCACCGTGTCGGGTATGTTGAGGGTGGAGGCTCCGCAGTCGGCGGCCGTGCGGAAGACCTGGGCAAGGAAAACCGTGTCGGATCGGCTCGCGTCCTCGGCTGAAAACTCCACGTCTTCCACGAGGGAGCGGGCATAGGTCACCGCCTGCCCGACTTCACCGAGAACCTGTTCGGGGGTCATCTTCAGCTTGAACTCCATGTGGATGGGACTCGTGGCGATGAAGGTGTGGATTCTACCCCTTCCGGCGCTCCGGACCGCCTCGGCGGCCGAGCGGATATCCTCCTTCCTGGTCCGGGCGAGACCGGCGATGACAGGGCCTTTTACCGTGTCGGCTATGAGTTTCACCGCCTCGAAATCGCCGGGGGAGGCAGCGGGAAAGCCGGCCTCGATGATGTCCACGTTCATCTTCGCAAGCCGGAGGGCTACCTGAAGCTTCTCTTCCCTGTTCAGGTTGATCCCCGCTGCCTGTTCTCCGTCCCGGAGAGTGGTGTCGAATATCCGTACCATGTGGTTCTCCGTCATGTACGTCTCTCCTTTCATACTGTCCCCGCTGCCGGGGATAAAAAAAGGGCCGGAACCTCCTTGAGAGAGGTTCCGGCCCGGGAATGCCGTTCCGCAGCTTACCAGGCTGCCGGCGTTCCAGGGGGGAACCGGCAACCGAGGAGGAGGCACAGAGAAGAGGATACGGTACGAATGTACTGAACTGATCCTTTCATGGCTGGTTCCCTCCTTTCTTCGGGGCTTGGTAAGTTTCGATCATTTTGGGGAAGGATTCCTGAAATGTCAATACCAAAGCAAAAGAGAGATAAAAGGGGTATTTTCAAAATATGGGCTGGAATTCGCCGGAATCTCTCTTTTTCAGGAATTTCAAAGAGAGGGGTTTTACTGTAATATGGAAAGCACGGAAAAAAAGAAGTGCGGCACAGACAAGGAAAACGGAGGTGGGCGAAGTGAAGTTCAAAGAAGACAGCCGGTACCGACGGGCGAACCGTGAGGCCGTCATATCCATCGGCATGTATGTCCTGTTCTTTGCATGGTGGTATTTTACAGCTTACGGTCTCGGCTCGGGAGATCCGGGGGAATATACCTACGTCCTCGGGCTGCCGTCGTGGTTCTTTTACAGCTGCATCGTGGGGTACATCGGCATTTCCCTCCTGGTATGGGTGGTGGTGCGCCTCTTCTTCTCCGAGGATTCCATCGAGGGGACCGATCCCGAAGAGACGGGAGGCAGTAAGGGATGAACAACATGGACATGATTCTGCCCCTGGCAGTATATCTCGTCCTCGTTTTCGCCGTCGCAGTGTGGGGAAAGCGGGCCGCCGCCAAACCGTCCGACGCAAAGGGCTTTCTCGAGGAGTACTTCATCGGCGGCCGGTCCATGGGGGGCTTCGTCCTGGCCATGGCGGTGATCACCACCTACACGAGCGCCAGCAGCTTCGTCGGCGGGCCGGGTGTGGCCTACAAGCTCGGCCTCGGCTGGATCCTTCTCGCCATGATTCAGGTGCCCACGGCCTTCCTCACCCTGGGCGTCCTCGGCAAGAAATTCGCCATCGTCTCCCGGAAGGTCAATGCCGTGACCATCACGGAATACCTGAGAGCCCGCTATAAAAACGAACTCGTGGTGGTGCTCGCCTCCCTCGCCATCCTGGTGTTCTTCATGGCCTCCATGCTGGCCCAGTTCATCGGCGGGGCGAGACTTTTCCAGGCAGTGACGGGCTACCCCTATCTCGTCGGGCTCATCATCTTCGGCATCACCGTGGTGATCTATACTGCCGTGGGAGGTTTCAGGGCGGTGGTGATCACCGACACCATCCAGGGGTGCGTCATGATCTGCGCCTCCGCGGCCCTGCTGTGGGCGGTCGTGAACGCCGGAGGCGGCATGGACAGGATCATGGCCGTTCTCAGGGAAACGGACCCAGCTCTTCTCACCCCCACAGGGCCGGGAAACGCCATACCCAGACCCTTTATCCTCTCCTTCTGGGTGCTGGTCGGCTTCGCCGTGCTCGGTCTGCCCCAGACCACCCAGAAATGCCTGGGCTTCCGTGACGCCCGGTCCATGAACAACGGCATGATCATCGGCACCTTCGTGGTGGGATTCCTCATGCTGACCATGCACCTCGTCGGGGCCCTCGGGAGAGCCGTCCTGCCCGGGATCGAGGTGGGCGATCTTGCCGTGCCGACCATAACGGTGAAGCTGCTGTCCCCCTTCTGGGCAGGAGTCTTCATCGCCGGCCCCCTTGCCGCCATCATGTCCACCGTGGATTCCATGCTCATCATTTCCTCTGCGGCCATAGTGAAGGACCTCTACCACCATCATGCGGTCAAAAAGAATCTCCCGGTCACGCCGGAGAAACTGGGACGGATGAGCCTGGTCGTCACGGCGGCGATAGGCGCAATAGTTTTCCTTGCGGCCCTCCGTCCTCCGTCGCTGCTGGTGTGGATCAATCTCTTCGCCTTCGGCGGACTGGAAGCCGTCTTTTTCTGGCCCACCGTGCTGGGACTCTACTGGAAACGGGCCAATGCCGCGGGGGCGCTGCTTTCCATGGCGGCGGGCTGCGGGACCTTCATCTGGTTCATGATCGGCAAGATCCAGATCGGAGGAACCCACCAGATAGTACCTTCCTTAGCGGTGGCCTTGGCCGTCTTCATTCTCGGGTCGTATATCGGGAAAAAGCCGGACGATGCGACTCTCGCCGCTTTCTGGGGAGGAGAATGAGATGGTGAAAACCGGTGAGCAGCGCAAGGCAGACAAGGGGACCTAAATCCGCAGGCAGCGGGGAGTGTCACCGGGGAACGCTTGGGCGGGGGGTGCAGATTGTCGTCCTTGACAACTGCCCAAGCGATCAACACGGCTCCCTGCGTTCGCCGGTTGCCTGCTTGTGAAACCGACATCCGTGTCGGTT
>NZ_JAESIH010000042.1 GCF_016756745.1 Aminivibrio sp. | reverse complement strand
CTTCCTATCGGTACAACGACACGTCGTCGAGCCTCGCCGCTGACGACGCGAACGAGTGGACGGCCACGCTCGCGGTCGCTGTTCCCGTGTTCGACGGAGGATACGCGAAGGGGCGCGTGCGGAGCGAGAAAGCGTCGCAGGAGCAGGCCCGCCAGTCGACGGAGAAAAAGAAAGACGCCATCGGGGAGGAAGTTCTCGCAGCATGGATGACGCTCGTCAGCACCCTGGAAACGGCGGAAGCCGCGAAACAGAACGTGGAACTCGCCCGGGAAAGCCTTCGTCTTGCGGAGGTTGGCTACCGCGAGGGGGTCAATTCTCAACTCGACGTACTCCAGGCGAAGACCGTTCTCACGGAAGCGCAGCGGAAGCTCTCCGGCGCGCTGAAAGAACACAATCTCGCATTCGTCGCCCTGCGCATGGCCGAAGGAACGCTTGCGAGCGTTTTCGAAAACGATCGGTAAAGGAGAATGCACCATGAGTGGTAACAATCAACGCAAATTTTTGGGCCTGAAAACGGGGCTCGTTCTTCTCTTCGCGGCGCTCCTTCTGCCCGCGCTGCTTCTTCTTCGTCCGGATTCCTCCTCTCCAATGCCCGAGGCGGCGCAGGAAGTTCCCTCCTTAGTAAGGGTTTCGGGGGCGTTGGTGGAACGGCGTCCGTTGATCAGGCAAGGCTTTTCGGCCTCGGCAACTCTCGAGGCCAGGGAGAGCGTCGTCCTTCTCTCGAAGGTCTCCGGCAGGTTGAGCGAGATGCGGGTATCGCAAGGAGACGGCATTAAAAAAGGAGACGTCGTCGCCGTCCTGGATCACCGGGACCAGGACGCGCAGGTGAGCGCGCTTCAGGCGCAGGTGAACGCGGCGAAGGCGGAGGCGGAGCAGGCCGGGGCGCAGCTGGAGAACGCGACGAAGGAAAAGGAGCGGTACGAACGACTGCGCAAAGAGGGGTACGCCGCGCAGCAGGAGCTGGACAGCCGAATCATGACCTACCAGTCGGCAAGGGCGTCGTACAACAGAAGCCTCGCCTCGGTGAAGCAGCAGGAGGCGAATCTCTCCGCGCAGAAGGTCTCCAGATCGGAGTACATCCTTCTCTCCCCCATGGACGGTGTTGTGCTGAAGGACTACTCTCTGACGCCCGGAACCATGATATCCGAAGCCACGTCCGTAGCTGAAATCGCCGACGTGCGGATCATGAAGGGGGTCGCGCAGCTCTCCGAGATGCAGGCGAGCAGAGTTTCCGTCGGGATGAAGGTCGTCCTCTCCGGTGACGGTTTCCCCGGCGCGGAGGTCGAGGGAAGCGTCTCCCGCATCAGCCCCTACGTCGACACCTCGACCAGGACGCTGCAGGTGGAGGTCGTCGCCGACAACGCCGCCTCGGGAGGAGCGCTCAAGCCGGGAATGTTCGTCTCCATTCTCTTCGTGGAGGCGGAAGCGGTCGGCGCGTTGACGATCCCATCGCACGCGCTGCGGCAAAGCGGCAAGGTTTTCGTGGATACGAACGGAACGGCGGAGGAGCGAACCGTCGAGACGGGGCTGACTCTGCCCGACGCCGTGCAGATTCTCTCCGGGCTCGAAGAAGGGGAGCGCGTCGTAGTCGGAGGAAAGAATTTGAAAGGCGGAGAAAAAGTCGTCGTCGGCGAGTAGCCGCGCCGCGGAAAAAAAGGTCTGTGCGCTTGGGAGCGCGGCCCGCGGGGGCGAAGGCGCGATATGCCTTCAACCCTGCGGGCGCTTCCCTTCCAGCTCTTCCCTCCAGTGTTCCACCACGCCCGCAGGCGAGTAGACGAACAGGATTTCCATGTCCGATCCGCCGGTGTTGCGGAGCGTATGCGGTATGTTCGGGTCCAGGTAGACCGTGTCGCCTGCGCGGACGGTCTCCGTCTCATTGCCGGCCTCCATCTCCCCGGAACCGGAGAGGATGTGGTAGATCTCCTCGTTGAAATGCTCGTGCCCGGGGATGCTCCCTCCCGGAAAGATCCGGACGCGCCCCATCACGAACCCTTTTGCCTGGAGTGGGCTGTCCTTCCCGACGAGTACGCGGGTCCTGCGTCCGGCGGGGAAGAGCGTTCCCTCCACATCGTCAATGTGAATCCTCTGCATTCCCAAGTCGCCTCCTCAAAAGAAGGGGTTGTCGTGTATAATGCGGTTGTCCATGGACAACCATAATCAGGACCATTACCCGTCTGTCCTGCCCTTATGATAGCATTTCGAACCGGACGACGGGTACCGGGAGCGGAGAAAACACATGAACGAGTCGAGAAGAGTTCTCGTGGAGAAGGTGTACGCCGCCATCAAGGACGGCTCCATCGTCAATGATGGCAAGCTTCCAACCGAGCGTGAAATGGCCGCGCTCATGACCACCAGCAGGACCTCCATGCGGGAGGCCCTCATCGTGCTGGAGACCCTGGGGATCATCGAGGTCAGGGGGAAGCAGGGGCTTTTCGTGAAGGACCTCGGGATGGGCAGGCTCACCCAGAGCCTTGACCTGTACGCCACGTGGCCGGCGGACATCATCCCCAAGGTATTCCAGGTCCGCATCATGATGGAAAGTCCTGCTGCCGGACTTGCGGCGCTCAACAGGACGGACGCGGATCTCGCGAGAATGAACGAATGCCTGGCCCAGTTCTCCCGGATCTTTACCGGCGGAGGTCCTGATGCGAGCCGCGAGGGAGCGCACTGGAACGACATTTTTCACCGCATCGTCATCGCCGCTTCCCACAACGAGGTACTCATCAGGATGCACGAAGGACTCTCCTCGATCATCGAGCGGGCGATGGAATCGCTCAACAGGAACAGTCTGACGACGCCCCGCCCACAGTGGACTGAACGGATTCTGGGCGAGCACGAGCAGATTGTCCGGGCCATCAGTGAACGGGACGAGACTGGAGCCCGGGAGGCAATGCGGAAGCACCTGGAGATTTCAGCGGCCAACCTGGAGAAACTGTGCCAGGACAAGGAGTCGGCCCTCCTGGGTTTTCCCGCGGACTGAACAGGACGGGGAGAACGAAACAGGTGTCGGGAGACGAGGGCTTCCCAGGCGGAAGCGCAAATGTTATAATTCCGTCAGTTGTTTGGTTGTCCTTGGTCAACCCATGAATTCAATCCGGCGTCTTCGTCAAGAAGGGCCGTAAGCGAGAGGGAGGCCCATGGCACAGTACGAATCTTTCAGCTTCGCCACACTGGACGGGCTGAGGCAAAAAATCGGATCGCTCGGCCTCGGCCTCGGCATTTCCTTCAATGAAGACCTGTCCGTCCTTGCCGAGCCTGCGGCGGCAGGAAAACGCATCATTCCCAACCGTTTTTCCACTCTTCCCATGGAGGGGCGCGATTCCCTTCCCGACGGCTCGCCCGGTGAGTTCACTTTCCGCCGCTACCGGCGCTACGGCGCCGGCGGGTGGGGTCTGATCCAGTTCGAGGCATGCGCCGTCTGGCAGGGAGGACGCAGCAGCGACCGCCAGATGTGCATCGAGCCCTCCACGGAGAAGGCGATCGCCGCCCTTCTCGAAGCGACGCGCTCGGCCGCCCGAGAAGCTCTCGGCCCTTCCCACTCTCCCCTGTGCCTTCTCCAGCTTCAGGACGCCGGCCGTTACCGCCACGCCACGGGGACGACTCCGGGCCTGACCGTTCCCTACGAGCTGCTCGACAGGCGGGCAAAGGTTCCTGAAGATGTGGTGCCTCTCTCCGATGCCGACATCGAAGCGGTGCAGGATCGCATGACCGAAGCTGCCGTCCGGGCGGAAAAAATCGGTTTTGACGGCATCGACATCAAGAGCTGCCATCGCTACCTCGGTTCAGAACTTCTCGCGGCTCACCTTCGCCCCGGTAAATTCGGCGGCGGCTTTGACGGGAGGACCCGTTTCCTGCGGGAGATGACGGAGCGCATACGCTCGGCCGTGAAGAACCCTTCTTTCCTCGTAACCAGCCGGATGAACCTCTTCGACGGTTTCCCGTATCCCTACGGATGGGGCTGCGACCGGTCGGACCCGCCCGTCCCCGATATGACGGAGCCCCTGAAGCTCGTCGGCATTCTGAAGGAGCTCGGCCTGGACCTGCTGACCACCTCCACCGGAACCCCCTACTACAATCCGTGGCTCGTGCGTCCCTTCGACCGGCTCATTCCGGGGAACATCGAAGCGCCGGAGCACCCCCTCGAAGGAGTCGCCCGCCTCTTCTCCCTGACGGAGAAGGTGCAGCGGGAATACCCGGATCTTCCGGTGACCGGCCCGGGGTATACGTGGCTTCGCCAGTTCGGAGTTTTCGCCGCCGCCGCCAATGTGGCGCGGAAGGCTGTGACGCTTGCCGGGTTCGGGCGGACGGGGTTTGCGTACCCCGGCCTGCCGAGAGACGTGCTGGAGAAGGGGGAGGTCGATCCGAAGAAGGTGTGCGTTTCGTGCAGTCTGTGCAGCGAGGTTATGTCTCAGGGAGGTCCCACCGGGTGCTACGCGAAAGACCGGGATGTCTACGGCCCCATTCTGAAGGAGCACAGGGCTTCCCGGAAAACGCACTGAAAACATATTCACATTGGAGGGAAGAATGGCATGAAGAACGGAATGGGAAAGTGGTTGTTCTGTGCGGTGCTTGTCGCCGTGCTGGCCGGTTTTGCCGGAGCGGCGTCGGCGAAGGAGATCCTGATCGGCAACATGCAGGATATCAGCGGCCCCACGTCGGTGTGGGGAAATGCGGTGACCAGGGGTGCCGAGATCGCCATCGAGAAGATCAACGCGGCCGGCGGCATCGACGGCGCCATGCTGAAGCTGGTCACCATGGACACGAAGGCCAACGTCCAGGAAGCCATCAAGGGATATAACAGTCTCGTGAGTTCCGGTGCCGTGGCGGTCGTCGGACCTCCCGTCAGCAACATCGGCCTCGCCCTCGCTCCCATCGCCAACAAGGCGGGTGTCTCCGTGGTCGGAAGCTTCATCGACCCGCGGGTTACCGTCGGGGAGGACGGCAAGCCCCAGGCAGCCATGTTCCTGATGCAGCCTTCCAGCATCCAGTACTCCGAGATCATGGCCAGCTACACGATCGACGTCCTGGGCCTCAGGAAGGTCGGCGTGCTCTACGACCAGTCCAATGCCTTCGCGGTCTCCCTGATGAAGCCCTACGTGGAGTATATCAAGGCGGCGGGCGGCGAGATCGTTTCCGAGCAGGTCTACACAAAGGGCGACAAGGACTTCAAGACCCAGCTCGCCAAGATCAAGGAAGCCGGCGCCGACTGCCTGTACTTCCCCAACTACATTCAGGAAGCCGTGCTGGTGACGAACCAGCGCAAGCAGGTCGGCCTCGATGTTCCCATCATCGGCGGCCTTGACTTCGCCCCGCCCTTCGCCTCCCTCGTGAACGACCCCGAAGCGGCGGACAACATCTACCTGGCCAACAACTTCTCCGAAAAAGAGCCCCAGCTCAAGGAAGTCTGGGACATCTACAAGGCTAAGTTCGGCGAGAATCCCGTGAACAAGGTGTTCCTCGGCTATGACAAGATCCTTCTTATCCGGGAGGCCATGAAGCTCGGCGGCGGATCCTCCGCGGCCCAGGTCATGGCGGGCATGCCGCAGGTGAAGGACCTTCAGGGAACCACGGGTGTCCTGACGATCTCCCCGGAGACGCATCAGCCGGTGGGGCTGTCCATGGTCATGTACAAGATCGAAAAGGGAGAGTACGCCGAACTCGGCCGCTACGTGCCCGAGAAGCACAAGAAATAGCCTTCTGAAATGTCTCCGCGAGGTCGCCCTTTCTCTTCCGGGAACAGGGCGACCTCTCATTTCTTCCCTCCCTTCCCCGGCGCACCGGGGACGCGGTTCCGGCCGGATCAGTCCCTGCAGGCACCGCAGTCCGGAAGGGCAAAGGAGCTGGTCTCATGCTGATGCAGAACATCATCAACGGAATCTCCCTCGGATCCGTCTACGCGCTCATCGCGGTGGGCTTCGCACTCATCTTCAATGTTCTCAAGTTTTCGAACTTCTCCCAGGGCGGCGTCATGACCGTCACCGCCTATGCGGGGTACGTCGCCTCCCGCTATCTTTCCGGCCGCATTGACTCCTCCCTTGTCCTTTTTTCGGTCGTTCTCGCCGCGGCCGCACTGTCGGGTGCCGTCATCGCCGCCGCGGTCGAACGGCTGGCCTTCCGCCGCCTGCGCCGGACGAAGAGCGAGCCGGTCTATTACTTCATCTCGTCGATCACCATGGGCATCCTGCTGGAGAACCTGATCACGATTTACGCCAGCAGCAACTTCTACTCTTACCCCCGGTTTTTCACCACTTCCGCCGTTCCCCTTTTCGGAGTGAACGTGGCGGTGACGGACATGATGATGTTCGGCCTCTCGATCACCTCGCTTCTTGTCCTGCTCTTTATCCTGTACAGGACGAAGATCGGCCTCGGCATCAGGGCGGCCTGTTTCGACGTGAACACGGTGCAGCTCATGGGAATGAACCCCGATTTCCTGGTCACCATGGCCCTGATGATCTCCGGCGCTCTGGGGGGCGTCAGCGGTGTCTTCCTCGGCATGAACTACACCCTTTACCCCCAGCTCGGACAGATGGTGGTGAAGGGGTTCGTCGCTTCGGTTCTCGGCGGCCTGGGGAGCATCCACGGCGCCGTGATCGGTGCGGTGCTCCTGGGTGTTCTCGAAATTTTCTTCATTTCGTGGGTAGGGGCCGGCTGGGCCCCGGTCTTTATCTTCGTCGTGATGCTGGCCTTCCTGCTGGTGCGGCCCCGGGGAATCGCCGGGGTCATCGTGCAGGAAAAGGCGTAGGAGGAACACGATGGATTACTTCATCTCCACCGTCATCTTCACCGGTATCGCCCTCATCGGAGTGCTCGGGGTCTACCTCATCACTGGTCTCACGGGGCTTTTCTCCCTGGGCCAGGCCGCCTTCATGGCCATCGGGGGCTACGTCTCGGCAGTTCTCATCCGCAATTACTCCGTGCCCGTCGTTCCCGCCGTTGCCCTCGCCATCGCCGCTGCCATGCTGGCCGCCCTTCTCGTGGGTCTGCCCACGGTACGCCTCAGAAGGGACTACATCTCCCTCGTGACGCTCGGTTTCGGCGAAGCCATCGTGGCGCTGCTCAACAACTCGGCAAACATCACCGGAGGGGCCATGGGCATCTCCGGCATTCCGCAGCTCACGACGCTTCCGGTGGTTCTCGCGAGCGTCGCGGTCTGCCTTGCGCTCGTCATTCTCTACAAGAACTCCAAGTACGGCCGGCAGTGCCTCGCCCTCCGGTCGGACGAACTGGCGGCCAAGTCCATGGGGATCAACGTCTACCGCCTGAAGCTGGTCACGTTCCTTTTCGCCGGGGCGCTCACGGGCTATTCGGGAGTGCTCTTCGGCTTCTACACCACCTACCTGGAGCCCGCCGCCTTCAACTGGATCATCTCGGCGGAGTGGACCATCATCGTCTTCGTGGGCGGCGTGAACAGCCTTACCGGAACGGTGCTGGCCACAATACTGCTCACCGGGCTTCCCGAATTTCTCCGCTTCGCCTCGGAGTGGCGGGTGGCCATCTACTGCGTGATCGTCCTCCTGATCGTCAACTACCGCACCGCGGGCATCATGGGCGAGCACGAGCTTTCCCCGAAGTCGGTGCGCCGGCTTCTCAGCCGGATGAAGGGGGTGCGGCCGTGAGCCTCCTCGAAGTGCGCGGCCTCACCAAGTCCTTTGGCGGCGTCCGTGCGGTGGATGATTTTTCCTTCAGCGCGGAAAAGGGAGAGATCGTGGGGATCATCGGCCCCAACGGCGCGGGGAAGACCACCGCGTTCAACCTGATCACGGGGGTCTATCCCCTTGACAAAGGGAGCATTCTCCTCGAAGGAGCGGAACTGGCGGGGAAGGAGCAGTTCGAGATCACCCGGAGCGGCATCGGGCGCACCTTCCAGAACATCCGGCTGTTTCGGGGACTCTCGGTGCTGGAGAACGTGATGACCGCCGCCGACCCCTATTCGGAGTACGGCCTCCTCTCCCTCTTCACCTTCGGCGCGGCCTTCCGGGGCCGGGAACGGGAGGTCCGCTCGACGGCCCGGGAATATCTTTCCCTGGTGGGGCTGGACAGGTATGCCGACGAGAAGCCGTCCAACCTTCCCTACGGCCTGCAGCGGAAGCTGGAAATCGCCCGGGCCCTGGCCACGGGACCGAAGGTGCTGCTGCTGGACGAGCCTGCCGCCGGGCTCAACCCCAGCGAGGTCCGGGAGTTTATCGGGCTGGTGGGGGATCTGCGGGAGCGCTTCGGATTCGCCGTGCTGGTGATCGAGCACCGGATGGAGGTTATCATGACGCTCTCTTCCTGCATCTACGTGCTCAACTTCGGGAAGCTGCTCGCATCGGGAACACCCGCCGAAATCCGGGCAAACAAGGAAGTGACGGAAGCCTACATCGGCAAGGAGGATGGATCATGCTCCGTATAGAGGATCTGTGGGTCTCCTACGGCCACGTGCAGGCCCTTTCCGGAGTCTCCCTCGAAGTGAAGCGGGGGAGCATCGTGAGCATTATCGGCTCCAACGGGGCGGGGAAGAGCACCCTGCTCAACACCATATCGGGCCTGGTGAAGCAGGAGCGGGGAAAGATCTTCCTGTGGGACGGAACCGGCCCGGACACGGCGAAGCTGCTGCCCCGGGAGCCCTACCGGGTGGTAAAGCTCGGTGTGGTGCAGGTACCCGAGGGAAGGCAGGTCTTCGCCGGGCTCACCGTCCGGGAGAACCTGATGGCGGGAGCGTACACCGTGAACGATGCGGGGCGCGTCCGGAGAAACCTCGACCGCATGTTCGAAATGTACCCCATCCTGAAGGAGAGGGCACGCCAGCAGGCAGGAACCCTCTCGGGAGGGGAGCAGCAGATGCTCGCCATCTGCAGGGGACTGATGACGGAGCCGAAGGTGCTCCTTCTCGACGAACCGTCCCTCGGCCTCGCCCCGATCATTGTGAAGGGAGTCTTCGACACCGTTCGGCGCATCCGCGACGAGGGCATTACAGTCGTGCTGGTGGAACAGAACGCCAACCAGGCCCTTGCCATCGCGGACTATGCCTACGTCCTCGAGAACGGCCGCGTGGTGCTCGAGGGTGAGGGTCGTTCGCTGCTCTGCGACCCCGCCGTGAAGGACGCGTACCTGGGAGGGGCCCAGGAAGCCTAAGGGACGGAGTATTCCCGGGAATCTTCGAAGGAGGAAGGATCATGGTCAGAAAACTCGCCGTACAGCCTCTGCTTTTCGCATCTCCTGTCTACTGGCCCGACAGGAATGAACTTGACGCCGCCGGAAAAACAATAGCCGGGATGATTGAGACCATGGACGCACCAACGTCGCTCATGCGTACCGCGCGTATCGTGGCGGGAGATGCCGACCTCGATGACGCACTCTCCTCGCTCGGCTGCGCGCTGCCCCTGCTCGTGCCTCTTTCGGGGGGCGTGCAGAAACGGATGCTGGCCGCTGCGGATGCCGCCTCAGAGAGCCTGCTCTGGAGCTTCTTTCCCAACGATGACATCTACGGGGAGAAGGAGCGGGAGACTGTCCTCCGCATCGTGTCCAGAAACGCCCTCCCCGCAGTCGCCGATGTCTGGGGCACCATCCGCGGCCGGGGCGGAAGGGTTACGAAGGTCTATCACGGAGACTCCTGGCTCGCCGCCGCGAAGGACCTGGCGGCGGCCCACAGGGTGCGGAACACACGGATTCTGCTGGTGGGGTACACCCAGGAGTGGGTTGTTTCCGCGAGCGTGGACACGAGGAAGATGGAACGCATGCTGGGCATCTCGTCGGTGCATATCGGCCTGGAAGAACTTTTTGCGGAATTTGAGGCATGCAGAAAAGATTCCGTTCCGGCCTCCCTCGCCAGGGAGTTCGCCCAGGGAGCCCGCGCATGCCTTGAGCCGAACATTGAACAGATCGAACACGCCTTCCGGATGTACAGGGCCCTGAAGAACCTGCTCGCCCGCTACGGCTGCAACGCCCTCGCCATCTCGTGCTTCTCCCTGGCGAAGACGCTGGGCGTCACGGCCTGCGTCGCCCTCTCCATGCTCAACGACGAGCCGGAGACCGTGGCCGCCTGCGAGGGGGATCTTGACGCAGCGGTGTCCATGGCCGTCGGCAAAGCGGTCACGGGAATACCTGTATTCATGGGAAACCCCGTCTACAACCTGGACAATACGCTGGATATCGTCCACTGCACCTCCCCCCGGAAGCTCGTTTCCGGGAACAATCAGCCCTACGAGATCCGCTCCCACCACGAGACGGGACTCTCCGTCTCCCAGCGGGTGGAAGTGGAGGGGACGCTGGATGCGACCATATTCCGCATCGGCGGCGAGTTCCGGAAGGCCGTGATTTTCGAGGCTCCGCTGCTCTCCAACCCGCGGCTCGACACCTGCCGGACCCAGTTCCGCTTCGGACTGAAGAGCTGGGAAGCCTGCTTCGACGCCATGCTGGGCTGTCATCACATGGTCGTCTTCGGCAGGAACGGCGACGCTATGGCCCGGTTCATGAAGGATCGCCTGGGTATGGACGTCGCCAGGCTTTGACGGGGTCCGCTGCCGGGAGCACGGGTGAGGAACGGAAGAAAGGCAAAACAGAGAAATAAGGGTTTTCCGGAACAGGTGTACCGGCCTGTCCGGGATGGCCTGAAAAAAGTTGGGGGTGCAGGGAATGAAAATCGCAGTGTTCGGAATCGGAGGTGTCGGGGGTATCGTAGGGGGCGCACTGGCCAAAAGCCATGCCGAAACCTGGTTCTTCGCCCGGGGGGAAAACCTGGAGGCAATCCGTGCGAAGGGGCTGAGGGTCGAATCCTCGGTGCTTGGTGATTTTGTGGCCAGGCCGAAACGTGCTTCCGACAGGGCTGAAGAGTTCGGCATAATGGACGCCGTTTTTGTTTGCTGCAAGGGATACAGCCTGAAAGAGGCCTGCGGGGCGATCTTCCCCGTGGTGGGCCCCGAAACGGCGGTGATCCCGCTGCTCAACGGAGTCATCGTCTCCGACATCATGGAGCCGCTGCTGCCCCCCTGCATCCTTGCCGACGGGACGATCCGCGTGTTCAGCCGCCTGGAGAAACCGGGGCACATCATCCAAAGCATGGAAATGTGCAGTATCGCCTTCGGCATGAAGGACGGCAGCAGACCGGCACGGCTGGATGAACTCGCCTCTGTGCTCAACACCGCGGGCATCAGGACGGCGGTATCGGAAAACATCATGGTGGACAGCTGGTCCAAGTATGCCCTGATGTGCGGCAACAGCGTAATGTTTTGTTATTACGACGGTCCCGCCGGCACGGTGCGCGAGGATCCGCAGCATGAAAGCGTGCTTCGGGCCGTAACGGGCGAACTGGTCGCGGTGGCGGCCGCAAAGGGAGTTACGCTGCCGGCGGATACGGCGGACAAAGCGGCGGCTTTTTTTTCAAAGATGGAGCCGGACGCCATGTCCTCTCTCTACCGGGACCTCAGCAGCGGCAAACCGGTGAACCAGACCGAACTCGACCATATCATCGGAAGAATGGTGGAGATGGGACGGCAGACCGGCGTGCCCACCCCGTACCACACGATTGCCTACGAACGGTTTGCCTCACAGAAGGATTAAAGCCCGAAAACCGAATGCAAATGCAAAGCGAAGCCTGCCGGATCTTTCCGGCAGGCTTTTTCTCCTTTCACTCCATTTCACCGAGCACCTCCCCGAATGCCGCCAGGAAGCCCTGCATTTCGTCCCTTGTGATGACGAAGGGTGGAAAGAGGCGGAAGGTGGACGTCAGCTGGTGGAAGTCCTGGATATAGCCCTTTTCCAGCAGTCGTTTGGACATGTCCGGCCCCCTTCCGGCAGTTTCCGGGGTGAGCTCCGCGCCGACCATGAGTCCCTTGCCCCGCACCTCCCGGATGCAGGGGAAGCGGGCCTGGAGTTCGCTGAGCCCCGAGAGCAGCATTGCCCCCATTTCCTCCGACCGTTCCACGAGGCCTTCGTCCCGCAGGGTGCTGATGACCTCCGCGGCGATTCGTCCTGAAAGGGGCGTGTTCTGGTGCGACTGGACGTGGCGTCCCAGAACGGAAACCGCCCGCTCTTCCACCTCTTTCGTGGTGACCACCGCCGAGACGGGCAGGCCGCCGCCGAGAGCCTTGCCGATAACCAGGATGTCCGGTACCAGGTTTTCATGCGAGAAGCCGAACCACAGTCCTGTCCGCCCCATGCCCGTGGTGACTTCCTCGGAGATGAAGAGGGCTCCCCGGGCGGTCGCCAGTTCCCGGAGGCGGGCTCCGTAGCCGGGAGGCGGCACGAGGATGCCTCCCCCGAGGACGGGCTCCCAGATCAGCGCCGCTGCCCCTTCTTCCGGGGGCGTTTCCTTCAGGGCAGCCAGGCAGGGAAAATTTCCTCCGCCGCAGTCGGGTGAGGAAGGGCACCGGGCGCAGTGGGGCGCAGGCAGGCGGACGACCTGGCCGGGTTTCGGAAGCCAGGTTGCCGTCCGGCCCGGTTCGGAGATGGAGAGGGCGAAGACCGTGCCTCCGTAGTACCCCTTTTCCGCGGCGATGATTTTCTGCCGTCCCGTGGCGGCCATTGCCATCTTGAGGGCCAGTTCCACCGCTTCGCTGCCGGAGTTGAGGAAAACGGCCCGGTCCAGTTCCGGCGGCAGAATGCTTGCGAGCTGCCGGAGGGCGTCGTCCATCTCGGGAGTCCCGAAGGATGCCCCCGCCTGCAGAAGTCCCCCTGCCTGGTCCCGGAGGGCCCGGGCCAGCCGTGGATGGCCGTACCCGAGGACATTGCACCATGTGCCCGACCACATGTCGGTGTAGCTTGTGCCCCGATCGTCGAAGACCGTGCTTCCCCTGCCTCCCGTCAGGCGGATGCCGTGCAGGGGGTTCGTGTTCCAGAGCTTCATCTCCTCATCCCTTCCTTTCGTACACCTTCCCGAAGGCCCTTCCGAGCCTGCGGATGCCTTCTTCGATTTCTTCCTCGTCCAGGGACGAGATGGAGAGGCGGAAATGTACCCCTGCCGGTTCCGAGGAATAGAAGATGTTTCCCAGTGCGGCGCTGACCTTTTCCGAGGCCAGGATTTTCTCCCAGTCCGCCGGCGGGGAGGGAGCCATGGAAAGCCAGATGAGGTATCCTCCGTCCGGCCGGGTCCAGGCTGCCCATTCCGGGGAGACAGCGCGATTCAGCGCGGCCAGGGCGGTCTGCATCCGTTTTCTGTAGACCCGGTGCATCCTTGAGATGTGCCGTTCGTAATGCCCTTCGGAGCAGAAACGGGCCAGGGCGGCCTGGAGCAGCACCGGGGGCGACAGCTCTCCGTACCGGCGGAGCACGGCCAGGCGCCGGATGCATTCCGGGTGGGCCGCCAGCCATCCGACGCGGGCCCCGGGGAAGAGCACCTTTGAAAAGGTGCCGCAGTAGATCACCCGGTGCCCGGTGTCCATGGACTTGACGGGAAGCACCACCCTGCCCGAGTATTTCATTTCCTCCTCGAAGGCGTCCTCCAGGAGGGGCACCCCGAAGCGCGAACAGATGTCCAGCAGCCGCTCCCGGTGGGGCTGGTCCGTGGTGATCCCCGTGGGGTTCTGGAAGTTCGGCATGGTGTAGACCAGGTGGAGGGGACCCTTCCGGCAGGTGTTTTCCAGGGCGTCCAGGTCCATGCCGTCCCCCTTCAGAGGGATTTCGGCAATGTTCAGGCCGTAGTGGCGGAGAAGGGGGAGGATGTCGCCGTAGGTGGGGGATTCGACGGCCACCGTTCTGCCGGGGACCGCCGTCATCCGGAGGACGAGGTCGAGGGCGTGCTGGGCGCCGTTGGTGATGAGGATCTCGTCCGCCGTCACAGAAATGCCGTGGGTTTGGTT